>CAXHCG010000180.1:0-3657 GCA_964014905.1 uncultured Candidatus Poseidoniales archaeon
ACTCGAACCTTCGTCGGCAGCGTCAGATGTGTATAAGAGACAGACCTTGCACATCGGAACATGATGGCGTGTCAGAAGGCCAAGGAAGTTCTGGCTGAAACCCCTGGCGTTCGTTTGGTCCATGCGTCCCATCACTTCAATGAATTCGCCATTGAAATTCAAGGGGACGCATCGGATTGCCTCGCCTACCTCGACAGCAACGGCATCATTGGCGGACTCGACCTCAGCACCTGGTACAAGGACACCACGAACCAAATCCTCATCACCACCACCGACCAGACCACAACCGGTGAAATTGAGGCTCTTTCGGCCCAATTAGCCCTCTGGACCACCCACGGTGAGGTGAGCGCATGAGCCATCTGTTCAACCACAACGGCGCTGAAAACACTGGATACAGCCAGCCTGTCCCGCTTCATACCGCTACCAAACCAACCATTCCAACCGGTCTCCTCCGAAAGCAATCGGCTCGCTGGCCTCGCCTTTCCGAGCCCGAGATGGTTCGTCATTACACATGGCTTTCCAAGCGAAACTTTGGCATTGACACCGGGTTTTATCCCCCTCGGATCTTGCACCAGGAAGCACAACCCTCGGGTGAACGAAGTCATTGCTCAGTTGCCCGGTATCGCCGACATTCACCCCCACCAACCCGAGCACCATCTGCAAGGTCTGCTCTCGATTTTCTACGAAATGCAACACATGCTCGAAATCTGTGCGGGCATGGACCAAGTGACCCTCCAACCGGTTGCCGGAGCGCAAGGTGAATTTACCGCCGTTCGTTGCATTCAAGAATACTTTCGGCACCGAGGAGAGGACCAGCGAACCAAGGTCATTGTCCCCGATTCAGCCCACGGAACCAACCCCGCAAGCGCCGCGATGGCTGGTTTTGAAATCGTTGAAATCCCAAGTCTAGCCGACGGCCGCATGGACCTAGCGGCCCTTGCGGCAGTCGCCGACGAGACCACGGCAGCCATGATGATCACCAACCCAAACACCCTCGGCCTCTTTGAAGCCGATATCAAAGCAGCCAGCGAAATCGTTCACAACGCCGGTGGACAGATGTATTACGACGGTGCGAACTTTAACGCCATCTTGGGCATCACTTCCCCCGGTCTGATGGGCTTTGACGCTGTCCATTTCAACCTTCACAAGACCTTCTCCCAACCCCACGGGGGAGGCGGTCCAGGGTCCGGTCCAATTGGTGTCAAATCCCAACTGGCCCCGTTCCTGCCAGGTCCATTGGCCGCTCGACGTAAGGCAACGGCTGAAGAATCCTCCACGGCCGTTGACGAACACTGGTACCATTGGGAACAACCTGAACACAGCATCGGAAAAGTGCAGCAATGGCACGGCAACGCTGGAGCCGTGATTCGCTGTTGGGCTTATTACCGACGGTACGGGTCTGGCTTGAAGACGATGTCTGAACATGCCGTCCTCAACGCCAACTACCTTCGTCACGCCATCCATCGTGAGGCAAAGAAGGCCGGTGTGTCCCATCTTTTCGTTGACGGCGCCGAAACCGACGTAGCCAAGCACGAATTCACCCTCTCAATGCAACCCGCCAAGGAAGCCCACGGCGTTTCGGCGATGGACGTTGCCAAGGGTCTGCTCGACCGGGGCTACATGGCGCCGACGGTTTACTTCCCGCTGGTCGTTCCCGAGTGCATGATGATCGAACCGACCGAGACCGAGTCCAAGGACACCCTCGATACGTTTGCTGAGCAGTTTGCACAGGTGCTGAAGACGGACCCTGAAGCCCTCCACGATGCACCGATCACGACCCCTGTCCGGCGAGTCGACGAGGTCTATGCGGCTCGGAACCTCTGCCTTCGTCACCCTTACGACGAAGACTGAACTGAGGAAGGATTATTCCATTACCGGACAAGCCCTGAGTGTGGAAGACCTACCTGCTCCATGGGCGGACGTCGATGTTGAGCACAATTACACCATGACGTTGTTCGCCTTTTCTTGGGCCTTGCTCCCCGTTGGATTCATGGTCCTCATGGCGCTCTTTGACCGCTACGAACAACATCGGATAACCCTCGCTGTTGTCTCTTTTCTCATGCTGGCGTTTGCCTTTGCTACGGGCGTTCTGCAGCGTCGTTCTTCGCTGCTTGAGCCCCGAATTCAACTCGCCCTCACCACCTTGAGCGCCACAGCGGCGAGTCTTGGTCTTCTGTGGGGCCTGGAACTCACCGGTTGGTGGTGGGTCTCCTACGGGCTCGTGTTTGGCACCGTGACCACGATGTACGTCGGCCTTGACCATCTGGCTTCTTGCAATGCTCCGGCCTACCGTCTACCTTGGCAGGCCACCTTACCGCTTCCATTGGATGCCTTCAACGGGTGGCGTCTTCAACAAGGGCGATGGGCAAACGGGGTCTTGGGGACAAAACGCCTTGACGACGGGACGGTCATCACCCTGTTTGGAGCGCTTGAAGACGATTCAGCCTACCTTTTTGTTGACCGATTGTGCCCTGCTTCATCCTCACCAGAACTCACTTCCTTGGGCATCGATTTGGCCCGTCTTGCCTCGCAATCGGACGCCTTGTTTGCCGAAGAATGAGGACTCGCCGCTCATTCATTGAATCAGTCATCATAAAGAACCATCCGCGACGGCGAAGTTGCATGGATGTAACCATTTTGTTGGGGTCTTCATCTGACCTCCCCATCGCCCAAAAATGCACGAAAATCTTGGAACACTTCGACGTACCTTACCAGCTGCGCGTCGCATCTGCTCATCGCTCGCCGAAATTTGTTGAACAAATCGTGGGAGATGCGCTCGATGATGGCTGTTCGGTGTTCATCGCCATGGCTGGTTTAGCCGCCGCGCTTCCCGGTGCCGTTGCTGCCTTGACGACCAAGCCTGTGATCGGTGTTCCATGCGGAGGACGCGTTCCATTTGACTCGCTTCTCTCGATCGCTCAACTCCCCCCGGGTGTTCCTGCAGCCACCGTCGGTGTTGACCGCGGCGACAATGCGGGATACCTTGCTGTCCAAATGCTGGCGCTTACAAATTCAAAGTACGCTGCGGCTCTTGAACAAAACAAACTCGATCAAATCGACCGAGTAAAGGCTCAGGATAGGGAAGTCAACGGCGGTGCCTGAGATGTTTGACGCCGAGGAATTCATTGCGGAGAGCATTGAATCCCTCAAGGCGACCATCGACGATGTGGCCATCATAGCCTGCTCGGGCGGTGTTGACTCCACGGTGGCGGCCGTCATCGCAAACCAAGCCGTCGGAAACCTGCTTCACTGTGTTTATGTCGACACGGGTTTCATGCGGAAAAACGAGACTGAACAAATTGAAGCGCTCCTCGAAGCCCAAGGAATCAATCTGGTCACCGTCAAAGCCGCCGACCGTTATTTCGAGGCCCTCAAGGGCGTCACTGAACCTGAACAAAAGAGGAAGGTCATCGGTGAATTGTTCATCCGTATTTTTGAGGACGAGCAGGAAAAGTGCGGTGCGAAGTACCTCGTCCAGGGAACCATTGCACCCGACTGGATTGAATCCGGTGGTGGTGTCCGGGACACCATCAAATCCCATCACAACGTTGGCGGACTTCCCGAGGACATGACGCTGTCCGTCGTTGAACCACTGCGGGAGTTGTACAAGGACGAGGTTCGTGAACTGGCCCGCCATCTCGACATCAACGTCGCTGA
>CAXHCG010000181.1:0-3656 GCA_964014905.1 uncultured Candidatus Poseidoniales archaeon
ACTCGAACCTTCGTCGGCAGCGTCAGATGTGTATAAGAGACAGGTTATGCATCATAGAAAAGCGCTCGACACCGTTCAAGGGTGGGATGAATCCTTCATCACCAGCCAGGACAGCGATCTTTCCATGCGGTTGCTGAAGGAAGGCTATCTGCTCTATCGGCACCCGGAGCCGGAGGTTTTTATGCACAAACGAAGCACGTTGAAGCAGTGGTGGAAAATGGGTCACAGGTACGGTTTTTGGAGAACAAAAGTGTTGTTGAAACATCCTTCACGTGGCAAATGGCAAGAATTCCTTCCCCTCTTTGGTCTTCTCGCAACCCTTGTTCTTTTTTCTGGGGGCATGGCTTGGTACTGGATGCTTCCTGCCACGTATGGCGGAGTGTTGCTCATGGCCGGTGTTGGTCACGCCCTTCGCCACGATGATGTTTCAGGCGTCCTTGGCGTGCCGCTCTGCTTGCTCATGCTCCACGCCAGCTTTTCCCTTGGATTGTTGGATGGGTTGGTGCGTAAAGGTCGGCCTTCGTCGGACCGTGCCTAACACAAGAAGCCAATAGGTACATCAGTCAAGACCGGAAACAGAGGTTGAGCAACATGGGGCAAACCAAGGGGCTTACCAACAGGAGTTTGAGTGTTTTACCGCTCCTTTTGATGGGTGTATCTCACCTTTCCCTACCGCCGCTCCAAACCATGTTTGAACTTGAACCCCGGCTGATGTATGGATGGTACGTTCTGGCTATTTTGCTCGGTGTGGTTATCTACCGCCGCTCCGGCGTGGTGAAAGATCACGAGTACAATCGGGCCAAAGCCATGCGCAAAATCCAACACGTCTACGAGGCAGAAGAGCGCGGCGTCTGGGCGACCGACGTTCAACTCGATGCGAAGATGGGCAAGAATGCTCAACTGGCGTTGTCCCGTTCAGTTGGTGAACTCTCAGGGGAAGCACCAGAAATGGAACTGGGAGAAGATGACAAAGTGGACGTTGAGATGTTGAACGAGGCCAACCACATCGTCAAAGCCAACGCACGAGTCACTGGAGGTGCAACCTTGGACGATGAAACCGTAACGGGCACCATGGGGGCTCAGCGTAAGACAGGTCCCATGGATCGTTTTCTTGATGGCGTCCTCGGTCTGTTTGGTATTGACAGCGGAGCAGACCGGGAAGCTCGGCGACAAGCGCGCCTGCAGCAAGCCGCCCGTGTGGCCCCTGTCACCGCTCAACGCCCCGTTGCTCCTGTTCGCATAAACAAAGAGCAGGACGACTCCGAGATCAACCTCACTTCAATGAGCGATTCCGGCGGTGTTGAAACGGTGATGAGCACATCTGGCAGAGTTCGGGAAGCCGACGGTGGTGTGCCTGCTGCGAAGGATGTGCCCGAGGTGAGCGAATCACTCGAAAGCATGGCCATGATGGGGTTGGCCCCTTCAGCAACGCCCTCCATTGCCACAACGGGTCCGACTTGTCGTGGCTGTGGTGCGCCAGTCAGTCCAACTGAACGGTTTTGCCCACATTGCGGTCTTGACCTTTGATGGCAAGGCGTGGGGTTCAAAGCAGATTCCGCATCGTCCAAACCGAGGACGGTGCTATGAGCGACAAACGAGACTACTACGAAGTCTTGGGGGTTGATACATCCGCAACGGCGAGCGACCTCAAAAATTCCTTCCGACGCCTTGCTCGGAAATACCACCCGGACCGGAGCACAGAACCCGATGCTGAAGACCGGTTCAAAGAAATCCAAGAGGCGTACGCTATTCTCTCTGACGACCAAAAAAGAGCCCAGTATGACCGGTTCGGACACGGAGGCCCCCAAGGCTCACCGTTTGGTGGATTTGGTGGAGGCGGTTTCAACATCAACCTCGAAGACATTCTTGGAGGCGATTTCTTTTCTTCGTTCTTTGGTGGAGGTTCACGACGCCGGGCGTCTCGGCGCGGCTCCGACATTCTTCTGCGGCATTCCGTTGCGCTCGAGGATGTGTTTCTTGGGAGTGAACAAGAAGTTGTGGTTGACCTCCCCGAACCGTGCAACACCTGCGACGGGACCGGAGCCAAAGACGGCATTCTGACCACATGCTCCACATGCTCAGGCCAAGGGCAGGTTCGTGTGCGCCAACAGGTTGGTCCGTTCATACAGGAAGCGCTGCAGACGTGCCGCGATTGCGCCGGCAAAGGAAAAATCGCTGAGAAGCCGTGTGAGGCATGCAGCGGCCGGGGTCGCGAAATGAAATCGAGCACGTTGCGGTTCACCGTTCCGGAGGGGGCTGAGAGTGGGACGCGTATGCGCATGCGCGGCAAGGGTGAACCTGCGCCTCAAGGCGTTGGCGAACCTGGCGATCTCTTCATTGAACTTGAGATAGAGCGGCATGACTGGTTCGAACGCTCCGGCTCCGACCTCATCATGTCTCTCCCGCTTGGCTTCGCCGACCTCATTCTGGGGACATCCATCGAACTGAAACATTTGGACGGAAAGCCACTGGTCATCAAGGTGCCCGCCCATTCAAATTCGGGCGAAACCATTGAACTTCGCAAGCGCGGTCTTCCACGCCAGCGCGGTGGTGGGCGAGGCGATGTGGTTGTGCTGCTGAAGCTTCACATGCCGAAGAAAATCCCCAAATCGGTCAAGAAAAGTCTCGACGCGCTGCGCAGTGACTTGGCGCCGAAGGACACGCTTTCAAGCATACTCGACGATGCAGAAGAGCGACGTCGCTCTTGACCCGTCACAGGCGCTCCAATGTTTCTGGAACCCGGGCAGCGAAGGGTTGCCCATCCATCCGACCATTGAGTTCGATATCCACCTGTCCAGCAGAGCCCTGAAGTTCAACGATGAGGTATGTCCGGTGCCCCTCACCCATGGTGTCCAAAAACACCTCTTCGCCTTGGAACAAGAACCGTGGCTCAACATGGACCACCTCAAACCCTTGTCCCTCGGGGGCATCAAAGCGAAGGGCAGCTAAATCCCACGTGCCGTTGAGCACATGAACGCCAACAACAACGGGCCACGCTCCTTCCTTCTTTGCGAGCCGCTCATCAACGCTCCAAATGGCGAGGGCAATGTCATCGGTCCGGTGTTCAAGACGCTTCGGCCCCCAAGCCTCAAGACCGTCGTTCCACTCAAGCTGTGCAACGGCAAGGAGGGCTTTGGACATGTCAATTCTGGCCTCTTTGGCGTTGCTTTCACCGCTGTCCAATCGTGAGATGTACCATGCCAATCGCTGTTTCTTCTCAGCGACCGAGGCCGCAAACGTTCTTGACCGTTTGATGTGAAAACCAAGGTAGACCACGGGGGACAAGAACAGCAAACCCATAACCCATCGGGCCACGTTGCCCCAGTAAACGGCATCGTCACTTGGTGGGAACCAGGGTTCCTCGCCTTCATCGATCAGGGAGTAAGCGGGTTGCAGAATGTACGTTCGTTCTTCGACATGTTGACCCCACAGGTGTGGAGTCACTTCAGATGCGTTTTGGAATCGAAGCTGGAAGTAGTGCGTTCCACGGCCGACTTGAAGGCCAATTTTCAGTTGGTCTCCGATTGGACGTGTGATCTCTGTGGCCAGCACTTCACCTGTGTTTTGGTCAATGTCCCACATCTGAAGTTCCATTCCAGTGATGTCCCCTTCGCTGTCTCTTATACACATCTCCGAGCCCACGAGACCGCTGATAA
>CAXHCG010000182.1:0-3647 GCA_964014905.1 uncultured Candidatus Poseidoniales archaeon
GCTCCAAGGGTCGCCACGGTGGTTCCCTTGCCGTTGCTTCCAGCGACATGCACCGTTTCATACTCGGGTGTTGGAAGGCCCAGTTCAGCAATGGCCAGCGAGGTGTTCTCAAGGCCGAGGGCCATGCCTTTCTTCTTCGTGCTTTCCAGCCAAGCACGCGTGTCTTGCCCGGCCACCATGGGCCTTCGACTCCGGGGCCTGTCAATGGCTCTTTTCCTCAACGATTCTTCCGTAGGAAAAACGCGAGGCTGATATGGAAGGTGGCCTTGGACCGTCCATGAGCGATGTTGAAACCGAAGAGGGACGCGACGTCTCCCAGCGGTTTGCCGAGGTTGAGGATGAACTTCGGCAGGGCGACAGCCTTGCATCGCTCATGGCCGAACAGTGGCGTGGGATGGCCGGTATGGCGGGAATGTTTGTCGCAACGATTGCGATTGCCATCTACATTCGGCCCTACTATGACGTTGGTGAACTCCATGCGTTTGGGGCCTCGGGTGCCACACAAGTCCGCTATGTTGCGTTGGAACTCGTCGCGATTTTCGCCTTTACGGCCCTCATTATTTTCTTGGCCCGGTGGGGGAAGGACTACCTCATCAAGTACGGAATGTACGTTGTCCTCACCTTGGCGCTGATGTACAGTCTTGTGCCGTTGGCTCACATGCTCGTGTTGGATTTTGATACCCAACCGTACGAGGTTCAGTCAAGCGATGAGCGGAACGGGCAGGTGCTGGGGATGTGGGGCGACGATGGATTTGTGTTGTACAACGTCAGTGCCGGCGACTTCAACACCAGCGTTGACATCACGGCGTGGAATGCCTCCAATGACTACTCACAGCCGATTTGGACGACGACCCACGCTCATCAGGTCAACGACGCAACTTCGCCCGTAAGCATGACATCATCATCGGAACTTCTGACTTTTGCTTCTGGCGCTTATGCGTGGTCCTTGGATGCTGATACTGGCGACCTCGTTGAGAGTTATGCCTGCTACACGTGGTCCGGAGATGAACCGGAACCGCTGGCCAACATGTTTGGTGGATGTTCCGTCGCCATTTCCGTCGAAGATGCGATGTATCTCGCCAATCCTTACGATGACTTACTCCGCTATCGGACCTTCGAGAACAGTCCAGGTGTCTTGACGCAGGAGGCTCGATGGCGCCTCCCTGGTTTCAACACCGGAGATGGCGTCGTCATGAGCCATCTTCTCGATGACGACGAATGGCTCTTGATCACTGCTGATCAATCGGCAAGTGTCCTCCTTGAATCAACGTCCCCGGCACTCGACTTGGGCCAGAGTGGGACGAACAACGCCACGTACCTCATGCAACAGTTGCCCGCAGAAGACGCGACGTTTACCTCCGCCGATGTTGGCTGGTCTCCGTTTATGGAGCAAGAAATTAGCGAGGCTCAATCCCAGCCCGATACCCGGCACCAACGCCTCATTTTGCTCGGTGAATCCAACGGCACCATCACGGGCGTTGAATGGAACGGAAGTTCAACCGATGAGGAACGCTATGTGGTTCAAGATCGGATGAACCTTGGAAATTTAGTGGGTGAAGTGTCATCCGTTCGAATCACAGATTTAGACCAATCCGGGTATTCCGATCTGTTGATTTCAGGCGATGGACAAGCCCATTGGCTTTACACCACGTCCCTTGTCAATCGTGCAAGTTTCCCGGTTTCGGACAACGCCGAAGCGGTGTTCTTTGCCGTGGATGACAACGAGGCCGAATTGGTCATCTTGAGCGCAGGGTCTTCTCCAAGCACAACGCTGGTTGAAACCGGTGAATTAACCTCCGAGATGTTCCCACTATACGGTTTGCAGTTGCTCCTCGGCCCCACGGTTGCAGGCATCGTGGCGACGCTGCTTCTGCTGCTCTTGCTCGTGGTTCACAGCGAGTGGTACGTCGTGAACACCACGGGTGTTTTGCTTGGTGCTGGCGTTTGCGTGATGTTGGGTGTGACCTTCGTGCCGGCGCTGGCCATCTTGTTCATGATTCTCGCCGCGATTTACGACTTCTGGGCCGTGTACAAATCGAAACACATGCTCGATTTAGCCGATACCATGGTCGGCTTGCGCCTTCCAATTCTTCTTGTTGCACCGCAGGACAGCGACTATTCCCTGATTGAGGAGACCGAACGTGCCAAGCGCCCTGTCTCTTCACAGAGCACCACGCCCGCTGCGAAACCCAAACGCAGGAAGAAAGGCAGCGAAGCCATGTTCATGGGTCTGGGTGACATCATTTTCCCGGGAATGCTCGTGTTGTCTGCGATTCAGTGGCTGGATTCCGAGGCCGCTTTTGAGGTCGCCATGTTTACGCTGGCAGGCGCCCTGCTCGGGTATCTCGCCCTCATGACCTACGTTGCCCGTGGCAAGGCTCAAGCAGGCCTCCCCCTCCTCAACGGCGGGGCCATTCTCGGATTCTTCCTTGGAGGATTGCTCTTCCTCGGAGGCGACATTTTCAGTTTCAATATCTCGTGGTGACCCTTATGCTTGACATGAACATGTTCCGAGAACACGCCGACGTGATTCGGGCTGACCACACCAAACGCGGATTGCCTCACGACAACATTGACCGCGTGATTGAACTGGACAAAGCCTGGCGCAACCTCCTCCACGAAACCGACCAACTTCGTCGTTCGAAGAACGAGGCCGCCCGAGGCATCGGAGCGGCGAAGAAAGCCGGCGACAACGCAGCGGCGGAAGCCATTCTTGCCAAGGTAGCGGACCTCGGCACAAAGATTTCTGAGATGGAAGCACAGACCAACGAAGCGATGGAGGTCCGCGACCGATTGCGCATGTCCATCCCCAACATCCTCCACGTTGACGTGCCCGTCGGCGAGGATGAATCGGGAAACACGGTTCATGCCGTTCACGGGACAAAACCAGAATTTTCTTTCCAGCCGCGCACGCACAACGAACTTATTGAGATGAACAAATGGGTCGATCTCAAGCGGGCAGCCAAGATCACGGGAAGTCGCTTTTACTTCCTCAAAGGCGATCTCGCCCGCCTTGAGTTTGCTTTGCAACAATACGCCGTGGACTTCCTTCGCCAGCGTGAGTACACGTTTGTCCAGCCTCCAGTCATGATGAACCGTGAAGCCTACGAAGGTGTTACCGACCTCGGTGATTTTGAAACCGTCATGTACGGCATTGAACCCGACAAGTACTACATGATCGCCACATCAGAGCACCCGCTCACGGCGATGTACATGGACGAAACGATTCCAGAAGACCAGATGCCCATGCGCATGGTGGGTGTCTCCCAGTGCTTCCGGCGAGAGGTGGGCAGCCACGGCCAAAGCGACCTCGGGATTTGGCGCGTTCATCAGTTTACGAAGATTGAACAAATCATCATTTCCAAGCCAGAGGATTCCTGGTCTCTGCACGAGGAGTTGCTTCAAAACTGCACGGATTTGTGGGATAGCCTCGGCATCCATTACGAAATTGTCAACATTTGCACGGGCGACATGGGCACGGTAGCAGCCAAGAAATACGACCTCGAAGCGTGGATTCCCGGCGCAAACCAGTACAAAGAAATCGTTTCTTGTTCAAACTGCACCGACTATCAAGCCAACCGGCTGAGCATCCGGTACGGTCAGCCAGGGCATCCCAACCAACCCATCGTCCACACGCTCAATTCAAC
>CAXHCG010000183.1:0-3595 GCA_964014905.1 uncultured Candidatus Poseidoniales archaeon
AGTGTGGCAAATGGGAGCCGAATGGATTGAAGACCTCGTGGATGGATTGGTCCGCACGCTGATGCGGATGGGCTTGATCAATCTCGACCTCATGGATTTGCGTGCGATTGTGGACCAGACTGGAGAGGCCACCCTGCTGGTCGGTGTTGGCCGACCTGACGACCCAAGAGGCATCCTCGAAGCGGCTCTGAAAGCACCGCTTGCCGCAATGGACGTTGGTGGTGCGAAAGGTTGCCTCATCCAAGTTGAAGGCGGTCTTGGCATGACCATCGGGCAAGTTGATGCCGTTGCTGACCTGTTCACAAGTGCCCTGGACGCCGACGCACAGGTGATTTTGGGTGCCAGAGTCAGCGAGGATTTGGTTGACACCATCCGCGTTGTGACCTTGCTGGCGGGCATCCACCCATCCTAGTCGAGGAGTTCGATCTCATCGTCATCCCAAGAAACGTCGCTGGCAAGGACCTCGGGTTTGGACCATGAAATTCCCTCGCCGATGGATTTGGGTTCCGTTTCAGCCACCGCCCCGTCCTGTTCCTCGTCAATCGTCGGCTCAGCCCTTGAGCCTTCGTTGGTCGCCACAGCATCCTCCGCAGGTTCTTCCTCCACGGCAAGGACCGCTTTGTTGACAACCTGTTGGATGCGCTCGCTGGCTTCGAAGCCACCCATTGTGGACGCAAGCACGCGCGGCTGCATCCAGAGGAACGTAAGCGCAACGACGAGATGCCCCGCCATCATGACCGTTTTGATGTCGTTCAAAACAGTGGTCAGCATCGCCACGCTGCCAGCGTAAGCATAGCCGAAGGCGAGACCAATCGGCAAGGCGTTGTTGGTGTTGACCAATTTCAGCGCAGAGCGGTAAGAGCGAGACGTGAGCCCCCAAATGGCCATTAACACCGTGAACATCATGAGCAGGAATTCCTCCAGCATCAACAACCCGTTGCTTGGAGCGATGGCCCAGTGCCTCCATACGGTGAGAAGGTGCCATGCGATCAGCAACTGACTGAGAAGCATCCAGCGGTTCGAGAAGGCATGGAAATCTGAGCGAGATGACGCTTGCATTCGGGCTTGATGCGATCGCCGCCATGCAACGAGTAAAATGACCGTCAGCACAGCCAAAAAGAGCCCGTTATCCAGAACGAAGTTTGACGGCGAAAATGGCTTCCCTGCCGCCCATTCAAACACGGCGATGAGGCCGCCTGCCAGCACCATCACGAACAGGTAAGAAACGGTTGTTTGACGTCCAAGTCCACCTTCCTCTCGGGCCGATGAATCGGGCAATTTCGAGGCGGAAACAGAAGAAAGCCACCTTCCGAAGCCCCTTCCCTGAACGATGGCCCACACAACGAAGCACGATGAGAGAACAAAGGGCAGGGTGCCCGTCAGGTCGCCCAAAGCCCCTTGCTCGCCGACCAGGGCCAACATGGCGAATAGTACCACGGCCGCCATGGCCAGTGGGAAAAGGCAAATCCGGAAAGAAAACACAAGCGACTTCACACGACCGTGGTCGGGAGATTCTCCAGCATCCGGGAGTTGTATCCAGCGCTGAACTCGCCCGATTCCCGAGAGGAACCCCGTGAGAAGATACCCACCAGAGAGGGAAAGGAACCCCAATGCACTTGCCGACTCAAAACCCCGTAGGGCCAAAAATTGCAGTGCCAGCGAGAGGCAGATGATGAGAACCAAATGCGGCAGGGTTTTTCCGCTGAGCAAAAGCCGTAGAAGGCTCCAGAGCGAAGATTCCTCTTCCTTGAGTTCGTCAAGCGGCGTTCGCTCAACGGCCTCAGATTCCGGCGGCGATTCACCTTCCATGGTAAATCCTGACAGCGACCTGTTTTGAGGGTATTCCTTGCCTGAGAAGTCAAACATGATGAAGAAGAAGGCCCTCGGACAACCCATGCCCAAGCGGTTGACCAAAGCCCTCCGTGAAAAGCGGCGTTGGGTCGGCGTCAAGGTTGACCCATCGTGCCTCCGCCGTGAGGACGTCGAGGCGTTGCTCGAAACGATGGCATCGTCGCTGGAACCGAAGCCCAACCTCCGTCTGATGGATTGGTGGCCCCTCGATCAGCGAGCATCGCTTGGCGAACCTGCACCACTGGCGGCTGAACACCCCGAATCAGGCGTCGCCATCATTCGCATCCATCTCAGCGATGCAAACCGTCTCCGCAGCATAATTGAGCCTGATCTGGCCTATGAGCAGCATGGTCTGCAGAGCCTGACGATGAGCGGTAAGATTCGCCTTGTTCGGGAACGGTTAGGGCTTCCTCGTCCAAAGCGGTAAATTGGGCTGCGGCGCAACCCAACAGCCGCCCCACAGAACCATGGCTGAAGGCCGCAGGTCTCAAGTGCCACCGGACCGACGGGCGGACATGGGTGGAGGCGGCACAGCCCCGAAGATGAAGATGAGCGATGCCCTCATCCTCACAGGAATCACGCTTCTTCTCGGGGGTTTGTTCATGCACGCCTGGGTCACACCCATCGACCACAACGGAGATGACCCCCCCTACACAAACGGTGCCTCGATGATGGAAGATGATTCCTTCCGCATCTCGGTCAAGGTGGACAATGAAACAACGCTCCGAATCGTCCTCAAAGACGAATCAGGAGACATTTTAACGGCTGAATCCTTTGTCCTTGCTGCGAACGAAGAGCACGTCGAAGACTTGAAGATGACCGAATCCGGATTTTACAGCTACGAAATCGATACAAAAGACGCCAACGCCATCATCACCGTGGACATCGAGCGCAAACTGATGCTCGACATGCTTCCGTTCCCGTTCGGCGCCTTGTTCCTTGCGTTGGGAGTGTATCAACGAACAGCCGCTGTCTCCGAGCCATCAGAGGACATTGATGATGAAGTCATGGACGCTGAGCTAGAGGGTTGACCACGTCAGCGAGTCAGGATCATCCACCACGTGTTCGCCCCCTTCCACCCTCAAAGCGCCAGCGTCATCTATCCCGTTAACGGCCAGTTCTTTTTCTCTATAGAGTGGGTTCCCAAGCAATCCAATACCGTGCATGACGGCCGCCTCTATCCGGTCTGAATCAAAGCGTGGTTCCGGCACGCCCTGAAGACGTTCAAACACCGAAGCAACCGTTGCATGAATGGAGGCGTGAAGCGATGAAGCATCAACGTCGAGGCCGAGGCTTCGTAGTCCAGCAAAACCACTCGCTTTTGGCGCATCAATGTTGACACCAACACCGAGGACAAGGCGATGGTTCCGCCCCTGGGAAACAGCCTCGAAAAGGACGCCACCTGCCTTGGCTAAACGTCCATCTGAAACACGAACGTACACGTCGTTGGGCCACTTGAGGCAAACATCGTTTTCCCGGCATTGGGACCACGCTCTCAGCAAGTGGACGAGGGCTTCACCTACCCTGAGTTGATCCATCGTATGATGCTCGAGGATGTTCCCGTCGGCCACCAACCAAGAAGCCATCATGGCTCCCTCGGTGTTTATCCAAGCACGACCACGCCGCCCCCTTCCATCGGACTGTTGTTGAGCACGAACCGAGGCCCCTGCTTGACTGGACAGGTCAAGGACGTCGTCGTTGGGGCTTTTCGTTGACTCAACGGACTGAATTGGACTTCCTCTGA
>CAXHCG010000184.1:0-3521 GCA_964014905.1 uncultured Candidatus Poseidoniales archaeon
TTCCACTTCCGTGGATTGCCCTCGCCCTGGTCCAGCCTGCTCGAACCGCTCTTCCTCCCGGCGTTGCAGAGCATGCGCGTCATGTGTCCCCCTCCAAACATCGATTGCCTCGCAAAGTGAAGAATAACTCACATGAGGCAAATTCTCGTGTTGAGGCAGTAAAATTGGCGTTGCTTCAACCGCTCTCTCGGATAGCCAGAGGTGCTGTTGTGGTTGCTCAAGGGTGGAGAGGTGAGCCTCCCACTCGCTCGGGTCATCGGCCTTCGGCTTGAACAGGAGGTAGCCTTCATCGGAGGTCTCCAAGGCCTTCAGCAAGGTCGTGAGGGCTTGAAACAACTTCTTGGCGTCGGCCTCAGAGGTGGCTGAATTGGGTTTATGGCCGGCAAGAGCACACACAGCGTTGGCATGCGTCGCACCGAGGTTGGCCTTTCCTCCCAACGTAGAAACCAAATCCCGATCGGATTCACCGAGCAAAGCACCCAGTGATGCCTCATCAAGGCCGTAGGGGTCCATCGCTTCGGGCGGTGGTGCGTATGGGACGCCTTTCTTGAGGGTTCGACCTGCGTAGGAGGCATGCGTCAAGGGTTGTATGATGATACCGTCTTGGTCGACGAGGATGATGTTTCCATCCCGGAACACTTCGACGTACAGTGTTCGTTGCCCGTTTTTTGTGTCAAATGCAAACGCCAGTACTCGGTCAAAACCGACTTGTTGTACACCCGTCAGCCGGGCGTTTCGCAGGTGTTTTCGCAGCACCATGGCAAACGGGGGAGGCGTCATCGGCATCGGTCGGTCGCGTGTGGACGTGTAGACGCGCGCACCCCGGACAAACACGATGTCTCGCTGGTCAGCCGCTTTCGGGTTCACGCGCAAGACGATTTGTTCGTAATGTGGCATGTAGGCCTTCTTGACGTAAGCGCCTTTCAGGGCGTCCAATTCCCGCGCCATCACGCGCAGGTCAAATCCGGACATCGCCTTCTTCATGGACTCACCTTTGTCAATTCCAAGGGATGAGGTGTGATGAAGGTTTCATGCCTCTTCCATGTCGTGGAACCGCAACAACACCTTCCCGATGTTTTTTGCATCGTGAATGTATTGATGTGCCTCTTGAACCTGCTCGGCGTCAAAGACCCGGTCAATGATGGGTTCGAGATGGCCGGACTGAATTCCTTCAACGATGCGAGCCAACTGTTCGTGCATCACGGCTTCGTTGGACCAGGTGCCCATGTGGACGCCAAACACGGCACGGTTTTTGTTCATCAGGCGAAGCGGGTCAAATTTTGGAGACTTCCTCAGTGCAAAAAATGCCTTCAGGACAGAGCGTTTACCGGTGGGAGCAGCGGCTGACAACCCGTAGGTGTAGAGGCGGCCTCCCTCGGCGAGGCATGAAAGGCTTCGACGCAGGTGATCCCCTCCAATCGGGTCGAGGATGTGGTCAACACCCAAACCGTTGGTTTCAGATTTGATGATGGCCTCAAAATCTTCGTCGTGTCGGTCAATCGGGCGAGCGTCGTATTGCTTGATGATGCGATGCTTGGGTTTTGATGAGGTTGCCCATACCTGTTTCACGCCAGCCCATTTGCAAAGTTGCAAAGCGGCGGTTCCGACCCCACCGGCTCCACCGTGAATGAGCACCTTGTCATCAGGACGCAGGTGGCCAAGGTGGTGCAGCATGTGATGCGCTGTCATGTAGGTGACCGGTGTTGAAGCTGCCGACTTGAGTGAGATTCCTTCTGGCAAAGGTATGACGCGGTCGGTGGGGGCGACAACAAAGCTGGCTTGACCCCCGTTTTTCATGGCAGCAACCACTTTTGTGCCGACCTCGAGGCCCGTAACGCCCTCACCCAACGCGTCGATGACCCCGCTGACCTCATAGCCCGGGGTAAAGGGAAAAGGGGGACGAGGTCTGTAGAAGCCCATCCGCATCAAGAGGTCTGCAAAATTGATGCCAGCGTAGGCGACTTTGATGCACACTTCACCTTCTTTTGGCGCTGGTCGTTCCATCGGTTGCGTGGTGATGGCCGAAACACCTCCGGCCTTGGTGATGACCACGCGCTTGCCGGTCGTCATTCCACCACCGTCCATGTCCCATGTTCTTCTCGCACAGCCCCGTCGTTTTCATGCGCCCGAAGGTGGGAAAGTGTTTGGTCAACCGATAAACCAGGGTGTGCATTTGGTGTGTCAGCATAGGCTTCTTTGGTGATGCTGGTCAACTGGCTGGCCCCGTTTTGTACCGCTTCCAGCACACGGGCGTGGCGAGCGCTTCGATGGGTGATGTAGTGGTCAATAAGGCGGTCTGGAATGGCCACGACCGGTCCATGGCTGGGGAAGACGAGGTGGGGTTTGAGCGCTTTGAGGCGGCGAAGTTGAGCGAGGTACTGGTTCATGTCGCCGGTGCTTGAAGGAACAAGGATTGTTCCAATTCCAGCCAACATGTCCCCGGCCACCAAACCTGCTTGACCGTACAAACAGACATGGCCTGGATGGTGGCCAGGTGTGATGAGAACCGTCCAGGTTTGCGTTCCCAATTCAATGCGTTCACCGTCGGTCAATACCCTGTCGCATGGGACGCTCTTCGAGGTGTAGTCGCTTCCCCAAACGGGCACGTCAAACGCTTCTCGAAGAAGGGACATGTCGGCCAGGTGATCGCTGTGGCTATGGGTGAAGAGGATGGCTTTGGGTACCCCCCGGTGCCGTTCGACGGCGGTCGCCAGCGCTTCCATGTCCTCTCGCATGCGAACGGCTGGGTCCACGACAACGAATTCCCCCTCCGGGTCGCCCACCAGGTAGCAATTGGTGTGGTCGGCTGGCGGCAACGTAGCCGTTTTGATCGGAATCACCTCAACGCCGTGTGCAAACAGAATGGAGCGACGACCTGGCAGACGCTCAGCGATGTCTTGGGCGGCGGCTTCCATGTTTCTGTTCACGCGTTCAAGCGTGCGCTCAATTTCCATCAACAAGGTCACAACGGGTGGTGCAACCTTGATTTCATGGGCTGTCCAGCGGGCCAAGATGTCCGTTGGCTTGGACCACATAATCTCCGTGAATTCTGTTTGAGGTTCAAGGTCAATGTCGGGAACATCTTCCCAATGACCGATGTGCAGATGGAGAAAGGCGTTGTCAAATTGCACCGGTCCAAACGGAGGCGTAATCCGATGGCTGAGAACACGAATACGCTGACGTTCAACGGGAAAAGCACCTTCCAAGGCGAGGGGTAGCCACTGCTTCTTGTCAGCGACGATGGCGAGCCTTGCCGAATGTTCGACCGCCGCAACGCCCGTCCCGCTGGCAGCAAGGCCGAGTTCTTCGCTCATTTCACGCATGATGCAGGCGATTGAGGCCGCTTCAGGTCCTGCCAGCCAAGGCAGCGTTTCCACCGCTGCTCGATCCACCGATGATACGCCCCCTCCCGGAAAAGCCCAGTAGTTTGGAAAAGCCCTCATCGTCTTGGCCCGCAGACCAAGGAGGACCTCAACTCCATCCGGCCCGTCCCTGGTGAGGGTCATGGTTGCGGTAGGGCG
>CAXHCG010000185.1:0-3481 GCA_964014905.1 uncultured Candidatus Poseidoniales archaeon
ACCGAGGGAGCATGCTCATCACGTCATCGAGGAAAAAGATCTTCTCGTCGTCCTCGACCAGATATGTGAACACTTTGGCCTTCCAAAACCTTGATTCAGAAGGTTGAGGGGGAATTGACCATGGCCGTTGATGATCTGATGTCCATCTGCCCGCATTGTGGATTTTTGCTTGGTGCATTCATTCCGGGAATGCCATGCCCGATGTGCGGTGAACTCCTCCTCTGATCAGGGAGTGAATCGACGCGAAGTTCTGGGGAACGGTATGACTTCCCGGATGCTGGTTGCTCCGGCAAGCCAACTGACGACGCGGTCCACACCAAGTCCGAAGCCACCGTGCGGGACGCCGCCGTACGATCTCACATCGATGTAAAATTGATAGGGGTCCCGAGGCGTTCCTTCTTCATCGATGCGTTCCAAAATTTCTTTTTCAGTCCACGTTCGCTCTCCGCCGCCAATGATTTCTCCATAACCCTCAGGAGCCAACAGGTCATGGCAAAGAACGTAGTTTTCGTCTTCAGGGTCAACACGGTGGTAGAAGGGCTTAGAGATTTTTGGGTAGTGGGTCAGGAAATGTGGAACATCAAAATCTTGGGTTAAGATTGATTCTTTCGAATGGTCCAAGTCCTCTCCCCACTCGATCTTAACACCCTTTCCTTGCAGGATTTCAACCGCTTCGTCGTACCGCATTCGTGGATAGGGGTTATCGGCGTACCGTGCGATAAGGTCGAGGTCGCGGTCAATGGATGTAAGTTCTTCTTCACATTCATCGAGCATGGTCTTTGCAATGTGGCGAACGACGCCTTCACCGTGCACCATGATGTCCGTGTTTGTCGCCCAAGCCATTTCCATTTCCGCATGCCAGAATTCCGTCAGATGCCTCCTGGTTCGTGATTGTTCCGCCCGAAACGAGGGGGCAATCGTGTAGAGCCGTTCGAGGGCAGGCATGGCTGCCTCGGCGTAAAGTTGCCAAGACTGGGTCAGGTAGACCTTCTGATCGGGGTTGTCCTCGTCTTGGAAATAGGGTACTTCAAACAACGTAGAACCCCCTTCCACCGCTCCTGCGACGAAGTTTGGTGCCTGGTACTCGATGAACTCTTGTCCCCTGAAGTAGTTGTGAATCGCTCCGAAGGCTGAACTTCGTAATTTGAGCATGGTTGTTTGTCGACCAACGCGTAGGTAGAGGTGGCGATGATTGAGGAGAAATTCTGAGCCTCCGTAGAGCGGTGAACCGTCTTCATCAATCACCTTGAGCGAATCCTCGTTTATTGGGAACGGTCGATCAGAATTGACCCCTCCGACAATCTCCACTGACGAGATTTGCAACTCGTGTCCTCCTGGTGCCTTTTCTGAGGCAGAAACAACGCCATGTAGAATGACACTTGTTTCGATGAGTATGCCTTTGAGCAGGTTGAACGTCTCCTCACCAAGGACATCGAGTTTTCCGACACATTGCACGCTGCCCGTTGAGTCTCGGAGCACGATAAACCGAAGCTTGTTGCTGCCGCGTTCACGCTTAATCCAGCCCTTGAGTTCGACTTCTTTGCCGTTGTATTGACCTTTTTGCACATCGCCTATCCACGTGGTCTTGACCATGTTCTCACCATCCATTCCCACCCGCTCAGCCTATGTGAATGTCTCCCTTTCTCTCCTTGGAAATCACCGGTGTCACCTCAGAAACCGTGCAAAGGGTCAAAACGGTACGGCGAGAGGTAATCATGTGAGAAAGACCGCCGTCTATGCTCTGGGCGGCAACGCCTTGCAATCGCCGACAGGTTCACCCCAGCAATCTGCAGAAGTTCTCGCACGAGTCATGAGCGACGTCATTGACCTCTTGGAAATGGATTGGAGCGTTGTCATCACGCACGGCAATGGACCTCAAGTCGGCCACCTTTTGGCACTTGACGAAAACCATACGCAGACCCTTGATGATTGGGTGGCGGCCACTCAAGGCATGATCGGCAACGAACTTTCCTTGCATCTTCAAGGCATTCTTGAACGGAGGCGTCGACCAGAACGTACGGTCGTTGTGTTGACTCACGTTGAGGTTGACCGAAACGACGAGGCGTTTGACTGGCCGACCAAACCCGTTGGGCCAGTCCTCAATGCCGAAGTCGTGATGTCTGCCGATTGGGACATCGCTGAGACCGTCCACGGGCCTCGAAGGGTTGTCGCCAGTCCTCGCCCTCTTGGCATTCAGGAGCTTGACGTGATTCGTCATCTTGTTGACCTTCGCGCCGTTGTCTTTTGTGGTGGTGGAGGGGGCATTCCTACCTGCAGAATTGGCGAACATCAACAAGGTGTGCCTGCGGTGATTGACAAAGACCATTTTTCTTCGTTGCTCGCTCGGGGCCTCCGAGCCGATGCGCTGATCATCAGCACAGAGGTTGATGCCATTTACCGTTCGTTCGGTACGCCAGACGCTGTGGCCCTCCGATCCATCGATGTGAGCGACGCCGAGGCAATGAACGAAGCAGGTGAATTTCCAAAAGGTTCGATGGGTCCAAAGGTCGAAGCTCTTTGTGAATATGCGGTGGAAACGGGGACTGGGAAAGCGGTTTTGTGCTCGCCGGGGCATGTTCTTGAAGCGCTTCGCGGCGAGCAAGGAACCACGATTACAACCTAAGGTTGTGCCCAGGTGGAGGAATCATGTTCATATGGTTCAAGCGCTTGGGGTTATTCATGAAGACCCCCATTGTTGCCGAAGCCCACTGCGATGCCCCTTGTGGCGTGTACGACCCAGCCAGCGCTCGAATCGCCGCCGAGGCGGTCCAGTCCATGACCAAGAAGATGCTCGCTATGTCGTGCCCGGATACCAGCGATTCAGCCGCCATGGCCGCTTACATGAACACGATGGCGCGATACGCACTCGTAAAGGAAGAGGAAGCGCAAAAGTGCAAGGATGAACTCCTCGTCCTGTGGACGGATTTCTTCAAGCCACAACACCTTGAATCCATTCCCGATCTCCATGACACGTTCTGGCATGCAGCCAAACTCTGCTCCGCTTGCAAGGTGGAAGTCTCAGCCGATCATGCCCAAGAACTGATGGATGCCTGTGAGGCCGTTCACCACATGTTCTGGTCCGCCAAAGGCCGAGAAGTTACGTGGACGCGAGCGTCCTGAGGGAGTGCAATGAGCACCGCCGTGGATGTCCGCATCCAAGGTGATAGCATGTGGCCGACCTTCTCCAACGACGAACTCGTTGTGTTCACGACCGTAAACAACGGGAACTTCTCCGAAGGAGATGTCGTTCTCGCCTCTCACCCCCTCAAGCCGAGTGTTCTGGTTGTCAAACGGATTTTGCGCGTTGAAACGGATGGACGTTTTTTCCTCGTTGGTGATAATCCAGACCCGCTGGCCAGCGAAGATTCTCATAATTTCGGTCCAGTGTCCCTCGAGGCAATCCGTGGGAAATGGAACGATGGATGATGGCGGGCCTGACGGGGTTCGAACCCGCGACCGACGGATTAAGAGTCCGTCGCTC
>CAXHCG010000186.1:0-3476 GCA_964014905.1 uncultured Candidatus Poseidoniales archaeon
ACACTCGAACCTTCGTCGGCAGCGTCAGATGTGTATAAGAGACAGGTTCAAGCCCACTCACCCAGCTCGTTTTCAGTTGTGTGTGATCTTGCAGATTCTGACGCCGTCGAGCGAGCAGGAAGCACCATCTTGGCAAACATTTCCAACCTCAATGGCTTGGTTCACAACGCCGGTGATATTCATCCCATACAACCGTTGTTTGAAGCCGACCTTTCGCAATGGTCCCGATCGATGATGGTCAACCTTGTTGGGGTCCAGCATCTTACGCAATCGCTTCATACCGCCATGATGGGGCCTCATCGCGTACGGGTGACGACCATCTCAAGCGGCGCAGCCCTTCGTCCTCTCGCATCATGGTCGGCGTACTGTACGGCAAAAGCGGGTCTTGACATGTGGACCCGTTGCCTCGCAGAGGAGGGCGCCTCAAGCAACATTAGCGCTGTTTCAGTCGCCCCTGGAATCGTCGATACGGCGATGCAAACCGCGATTCGTTCGGCTTCGATTGAGGATTTCCCTCTGTTGGAAAACTTCGTGGCCTACCATGAAAACGGTCAACTTGCACATCCCGACACCGTTGCAGACGGCCTGTTCGGTTTGATCACGGCTCACACACTCGAACAGTCAGGGCAACGTTTTGATGTTCGTGATTTGTGAAAACCCAAGCCCATTCGGGCGAAGGGTGATAAGCCAACACCTTGACAGCGAAGTAGAGGGATACCATGCCAGGAACCGACCGTGTTGAGATTCGAACTTTGAAAGTTGGACGATTTTGCGTCGTCGACGAAGAGGCTTACAAAATTCTCAGCATCTCAAAATCCAAACCGGGCAAGCACGGTTCAGCAAAGGCTCGCCTTTCGCTCGAAAGCATCTTCACAGGCAAGAAAATTTCCCACGTTGGAACCGTCACTGATTCCATCAACGTTCCCATGATTGAGAAGGGAACAGCCACCGTCACCCACATGGAAGGAAACGAAGTTCACGCCATGAACGACCGTGACTATTCAATGATGATTCTTCCAATGCCGTCCGCTGATTCGGCCATGAACATCGAAGCAGGTCAGAAGATCATGTGGCAAGAGGCGTTGGGTCGCTACATCATCATACGAGACCATTGATGGCGCCCTTGAACCCGTCGCGATATCACCTTTGCTGCGTTGAGCGGCGGGTATGAATTCATAAGGCGATTGTTCCATGGTCTGTTATGGAAGGAGCAGCCGTATCGATCGACAAAGACCAGCGTGTACGGGGTTATTGTGCATACGATTGGGGGAAGAGCGCCTTTGAGACATCGGTGACCACGGCCATTTTCCCTGCATGGTTCGCGTATCTCTTCGCTGAAGCAAACGGTATTTCCGCCAAAATCCTCGGAAGTGAATGGACAGCCGACGCTATGTATTCGGCTGCCGTGATGATCGGTGCGCTTCTCGTGGCGATTTGTGCGCCTTCACTCGGTGTCATTGCTGACCGCCGGATGATCAAAATCTGGTGGTTGAAGATTCTCACTTGGCTTGGTGCGGTCTCCTGTGTCTTGTTGGCTCTTTCACCCACCCTTGGCGTATCGTTGGGATGGATCTGGGCCTTGATCATGTTCATGGCGGCGAATGTCGGTCTCAACGGAGCCGGCGTGTTTTACAATGCCCTTCTCCCGCACATGGGCGACGACTCAGAAATGGACTCCATCTCCAACAAGGCCTTCGCTGCAGGCTACCTCGGTGGTGGATTACTCCTTGTAGTTCACCTCGCTCTCGTGATTGGCCTTGAAGGGCAAAGTTGGGTGATTCCCTTTGCCATGGCTACCTCGGGTATCTGGTGGCTTGGCTTTGCTCAGATGACCTTCCGAATGGTCCCAGAACCTCACATCGAGAACGAGATGGAACCCATGGGCGTGGTTGACTCGACCAAGATGGCTCTGGGTGAAGTGAAAGCTACGCTTTCGGACATCAAGAGTTTCCGTACGTTGTTCTTTTACATGCTCGCCTACTTCTGTTTCATCGACGGTATCAATTCGGTGACCGCACTGGCGGGTGTGTTTGGGATTGTTGTCCTTGGTTTGACGACCACGGGTTTGATTTTGACCATTCTCATCATTCAATTCGTAGCTGCACCTGCAGCCATTGGGTTCACCAAACTCGCTGACAAATGGGGTACGAAGAAAGCGCTTCAATTCTCGTTGGTGTGCTGGTGTTTCGTGATTGTCGGAGCCCTCTCCTTTGCACCGCTTGAGCTTGAAAACCACGATGAATACGATGTCCAATATTCGTGGGACGACGGGAACAGCACCTACACGGCGATCGCCCGTGAAGGAGTCAATCCAATTGCAGCCCTTCCTGATGACGACGAGCAACAGTGGGCGCTCACGTACGAAGAAGCGTTGCCGGTCCAGAAAAATACGAACTACAAATTGGGTTATGCGGTTGAATGGGCGTTTGATGACGACGGCGAATCCATTCCCGTCGTTGTCGATTTGAATGCTACTTCACTGGCTGCGTTGAAAGCGACCATGGACGAATCCCGGTTCTCCTACAGCGTTGAAGGCGGGGCATTGGCCAACAGCACTGGACTTGGTGTTAACCACCCAACCAGTCTCGGCGATGGTCTGCTGGACTTCATTCCAGAGACGGCACGAAACATCATTTGGGCTCCATTGGGCATGACGGTCTTCTTCCAGTTCCTTTTGTTGGGTGTCTTTGCCGGTGCTCTTCTCGGTGGCTCTCAAGGCCTCGCCCGTTCGATGTTTGGTCAGATGGTCCCTGAAACCCGCTCGGCCGAGTTCTTTGGCTTCTTTGGCTTCTTTGGAAAAGTGGCCGCGCTTCTTGGCCCGCTGATCTATTCCGTCATGACGGTTTGGTTTGACTCTCGCGTCGGTATCTTTGCCATCTCGCTTCTGATCGTTGCGGGCGCCATTTTGCTTCGCAAAGTGGACGTTGAGGATGGGATTGCCGTGGCTCGCGCTGAAGATGAACGCAACCGGCAAACGGATGCGGCAACGGTTTGAGCATCGCAACCGTCATGAAGTGGCTTCGCAACCGCCAATGCGTACGCTGTTGCGTCGCGGGTGATTCTCTTGGCCAAATCCAACGCTTCAGACCAAAAAACGGTTTCAAAATCGGCTTACCGTCAGCCGGTAACCCCGGAAGGACTGAAGGCCATTGAATCGGGCACACTCACTTGGCTTGACGATGAGATGTACAACAACCTCAACACCGGGGTTTTGGAGCAGTACCTTGAGGAAAAGAACCTCGAAGAATCGTTTGAAGTCTCTCACTGGAACACGCCAAAGGTCTTGATCGGCATCGGCATTGGCGCCGTATTTTCCGGTGTAACAGCCTACATCGGGCTTAAACTCGGGTTGGCCATCTCTGCAGCATGGTACATCGCCTACCTGTTGGGAATGGCGCTGAAGTGGTCGCCTTCAGAGGTGAACATTGCCACCTCAGCAACTGTCTCTTATACACATCTCCGAGCCCACGAGACCG
>CAXHCG010000187.1:0-3450 GCA_964014905.1 uncultured Candidatus Poseidoniales archaeon
ATTATCAGCGGTCTCGTGGGCTCGGAGATGTGTATAAGAGACAGGCGGTCAGCCTTCGGGAATTTTGTCCAAGGGTTTGAATGAAAGAACCGCGGTGGGTAGGACAAAGGGGGGGTGCACAGCCATGACCAGGACGTTGGTGTTAACCGTTGACCGAGACAACGATCTTGGTTTGAAAACCTCGATTCGCGGCCCGGTTGTCGGTCGGCGCCAAGTGCTTACAGCGGCGCTCAAACTCGGCATTGCCGACCCGGAAGAGAGCGACACCAACGCTATCCTCGGCGCGCTCTCACAACACGACAAGTTGGCCGAAGGGAAGTCAGAGGAAGACGAAGTCGAAATCGCTATTTTGACCGGGGACGAGAAGGTTGGTGTTCGCTCGGACCGAGCCATTGCAGCACAGTTGGACGAGGTTGTATCTGCGTTCCAACCCGACCAAGCCATACTGGTGACCGACGGCGCAGAAGACGAAAGTGTTCTACCAATCATCACATCACAGGTTCGAATTGACCACGTTGAGAAGGTGATTGTCAAACAGTCCAAAGGCATCGAAGGGACCTACTACTACATCGTCAAGGCCCTTGAGGACCCCAAATGGCGCTCAAAGATCATGATTCCATTTGGAGCCGTTTTGGCCATCCTTGGCCTGGGAATCATGCTTCCCAACGACATTGGTGGCGTTGTCATTGGCGCCTTGCCTCTGGCCCTCGGATTGTACATCTTCAGCAAAGGCGCTGGCATTGAATCCACCGTCAATCGCGTGATTCAAGAGATGCGTGAAAACGCTGATGCAGCGATGTTTTCCTCCTTGCTGTGGACGGCGACATTGTTCAGTGCCATCTTCGCCGTTGCCGAAGGCTGGCGTGCCTTTGGTGTCGCTGATGGCACGGCTGCCACGCAATCGGTTCTCTGGCTGAGCGTGATCCATTCTTCGCTCGCTTGGACGGTCATCGCCTTCCTCACCTCAACAGCCGGATTCATGATGCTCCGACTCAAGCGGGGCTCCTTTTCAGGAAGCCTCATCGTCTTGAGTGTCTTTGGCATGGTCGTCTATTCGTTCCTCAATGCTGCTCTGGACATCGCCATCCGCGTCCTCGAAGGGACCTCTTACGAATTCAGCGTTGAAATGATCCTTGACGACTTGGACACGCCGTTGATTTGGGTCGTCGTCCTCTGGATGGTGACCACGGTGGTCCGAACGCTTCAAACCCGTCAGGCACAAGCTGACCGGTACTGGGGCATTTGACTGCACCAAGGCATGCAGCATCTTTCCATCATCAAACGCGTCGTGTCTTCGATAGGCGTACATAGCCCACTGCGAACCCATGCATTCAATCGATCTGTTGACACGGGGTCGCAGTCCGTCCTCTTTGTGCGTAGCCACCCGATTACCGGCATTCATATCAAACCCTTCAAAATACTTAATACCGTATATTTGAAAAACAAGTGAACTAGTCGATTATCATGCATACTCGGGTGTTCATGGCAGCATTCACCGTGATGATTATGCTTTCAGCAACACTCGCTGGTTGTATCAATGATGATAATTCTGAAATCTCTGATGCGCTGATAGAGGTTCCTTTTACAGGGCCAGTCGACGAGAGGGAATGTTTTGATTTTGACAACAAGGAAAGGTGTTGGCTAATTCATATCCCAGAAACTGCAACTTATGGTTTCTGTGAAGATAACTCATGCCCATTACTGATGGATATCCATGGGCTAGGAGTAACTGTCGGTGATCAATCAAATCTTTCTGATTACTCTAGAATCACCGATCAAGATAATGTTATACTTGTACACCCCGAAGGGTTAGACAATGGTTGGAATTTTGGCTGGTGTTGTACTGAAGAGGATGATGTTGGGTTTCTACTGAAGCTCATAGATAGAGTAATTGAAGAAAGAAATATAGATGAAAATAGAATTTATCTGACTGGTTGGAGCAATGGATGTTATATGAGTCAGGAGATGGCTAGTTTAGCGAGTAAAATAATTACAGCTGTAGCCTGCATGGCTGGTTACACAGATGAACCAATACCACCAGATTATTCCCCAGTCCCAATTATGGAGATTCACGGTTTGATTGATCCACTTCTATTGTACGGTTCATCTTCAACTGCATCTATACAGGTAGTTGGAACTCTGGAAGGAGATGAAGGAGCTATTCAAAACATGTATCATTGGGCAGATGCGAATAATTGCCCCGGTTTAATCCCAGATGTCGAGACTGCCAATTGGGATTATTCTATCAAAAAATTCACTAATTGTGCAAATAATACAGAGGTTGTTTTATTCACAATGAATTATGCTCAACATAATCCATATCTAAATGATTATGACGGAGCTGAGGGGAATCCAACTGGACTTGATGCTTCACAAATAGCATGGAATTTCTTAAAAGATTTCATCAAAGAAGAAAATAATCTCATCGGTACCGTTTGAATCACCAGCGCCGCGTGAAGGGAAGTTCATTTACAGCCCCGCTCAGGAAGCATCATGCACCAAGGTCCACCGCGTCAATGGCCCTATGCCTCCAGCAATTCTCCACTCTCACTTCCAGAGCATCCGGTCTTGTTCACGCAGGACAAGGTTCTCTCGCTCGAACGCTTCTCAGGAGAACCTTCTGATGCCGCTCTTGGCGGACCTGATCTGATGGATTACATGCGCCGATTTGGCACCGAAGACGCTTCTTTGGACGAATTGCTCGCAAAACTCGGCGCCCCCCTCATCGCTGACCGCCGCCCCATCCTTTTGCAGGGTGAACTGGCAAATCCATACCGCCTTCAAGACATAACCATGGGTCCGTTGCCGCTTTTCACCGTGCGCTTGGAGGGAATTTGTCGAACGTGGGCAGACGGTTTAGATCCGCGAGATGCCTACCCCGGCATCCATCACGTCACCTTGGCACGAACACCGGGGTGGTGGGAGCGTAGCCACGTTGGCTTGGCGTCCAAAGAGCAACTCAAACTCATTCGCGAATGGTTGGACAATGGCGTACGGTCGACGTGGCGGCCAGTCAAGCTTGGTGAAGGGGGCGTGAGGTTCGAACACAACCCAGATTTGGAACCCCCAACTCCATCGAACATTGAATGGGACGGCGCAGCAGAACGGGTTACGGTTGAAGCCCCTCCCCCCACCGGCCCGAGCATTTCGCTTGACGACCTCTTGGTGGTTGTCCACACTCGACAGGGGTGCTACAACCACCGAGGCAGGCTTGCGCGTTGCGTTCACATGCTTCAACGGCAGTTCCACGAAGACCTGTATCGAAAAGGCTCATCGCATCGCTGGGATGAGGTTCTCACGCTTCGCTAGGTTGCTTGACAAAGTATGCGACGCGCTCATCGCCCCACACGCGGTCCGACTCTTGAATTAAACCCGCTTTTTCAAGCACGTCTTCGGTGAGGTTTGACGGTACAGGCAATCGGTGAACAACGCTGCTGTGAACCAAGAACA
>CAXHCG010000188.1:0-3358 GCA_964014905.1 uncultured Candidatus Poseidoniales archaeon
CAGCGGTCTCGTGGGCTCGGAGATGTGTATAAGAGACAGCTTCAACGATGGCTCAAAGTACCTCTATGGGAACAAGATCAACGTTCTCGCGGGCGTGGAAGACGACGTTGTCGTAACCTCCTTCCAGTACCGCTTCACCTACCACTTTGGGGGCACGACGGGTGTTTCTCTTTCCACTCCCTGGTCGGATTTGACCGGCATCACCTTCCCTGACGACAACAATCGGTCCTTGACCGCCGACATGGAAGTCTCCGCTGGAAACTTTGAGCCTGGCATTCATCGCCTGAGCGTTCGAGCCACGGACGCTGCGGGCAACGAAGTTTCTCAGAACGTTGAGTTCATTGTTGACTATTGCCGCAACCGACTGGACGGCACCACCGTGTGTGCCTACGAGGAAGCGCTCAAACCACCTGTGGAACCCGAAGTCATCACGCCCTCCTACAGCGACCCACCCTACGTTGTTGTGTGGGTGATTGCTGTGGTGAACTTGCTTGCCATCATCGTCTCGTTGATGATCATCCGAACAAGCATGTCCGGCCCCAAGAAGAAACGAAGCGATGATGACGACGATGATGAATCATGGATGGCCGAATTCATCGGCACCAGCCAAGACCTTGACATGGACGCCGTGACCGGCACCGGAAGCACTTCCTCACCCGATGAGAAAAAGGAAGAGGAGACCAAGTCTGCGGCGGTTGAAGACGAAGAGGACGATCCCTTTGCCATCAACGTGTTTCAGCGCAAGGAACGCCGTCGAAAGAAGAAGGTGGAACCGGAACCTGAAGACGACGATGACGACGACGATGACGATGATGACGACGACGATGACGACGACGATGACGAGCCCAAAAAGCGGCCCGCTCGTAAGGTTGGTCGCCGAGCAGCTCCTCGCAAAGCACCGGTCAAGCGCCGTGCTGTGAAGAAGCGCAGTTCGGACGATGACTGATGTCAAACGCACCGTTTATTCTGCGATTGAGGTGAATTTCTCGTGCGAAAACAGGAAAAAATTGGCTATGGGCTCGTCGGCGTTGCCGTGGTGTTCCTTCTTCTCGGCTCCATTGGCTTCACGACCACCGGTGAGGTGAACGGTGTCACAACGCCAAACGTTCCCGAGCGGACCTTCTTTGCTGACGACCCTCTCCCCGAGAACGGCTTCACGACGTTCATCTCTGCGACGGTGACACTGAAGTGGGACCGAGATGACATTTACGTCGTTGTTGCGGACGAAGACGAGAAGAAGCGTTGTGAATCTGAACCGCCCGGCATCTTCAATCAAGGGACAACCATGGCATGCGGTCCTTACGACGCCGATGTCTTGGCGGGTGGAACCGACGGAGAAGAGGGCTTGATCTGGGACGTTGAATCCGGTGTTCACTATGCCGGAATTGGCACCGTTGAGAATGATCTTCCCAGCGGTGTTGACGTGAACATGTCGTATTCTGTCCATCTTCAAGCGAGCTTTGCTACGTACTTTTTGTTCGCCCTGATCGGCATTGGCGGCTTGGCTTACTCTCGAGTGGAGTGATTATTCCACGCCTTCGTAATACGTGGACACCGCTTCATCGATTTCATCCAAAATGGCGCTTTCATCAAGGGTCAGGGTTACGCCGTCCCGGCGAAGGGCCCGTCCAGCAACCCAGAGGTCCATGCACTCGGCGCCGTTGAAGATGAGGTTGGCGAGATGGCGGTTGTTCGAGCGCCCTCGTGGCCGCATGCGTACGTCGTCGAGGTTCCACACCGCCCAGTCCTTGCTGCCCTTGGTGGCCAAATCGATGGTTTCAACGGCTGGCAACAGCGTTGAATCCCAGTGGTCGTGGCGTTGAACCAGCGATGCAAGACGCGCTTCGGCTTGCATGTTGAGACCGTTTCCGGACGAGGCTGCGCCGTCCGTTCCAAGCCGAACGTCGACGCCTGCTTCCCTGTAAGCTGGAAGGGAAAGCGTCCCGCCACAGGCCAGTTTCATGTTTGAGGATGGGCAATGAACCGCCGTAGCCTCGTGCTTTTTCAAAAGACGAATTTCGTTTTTCTTCACCCATGAAGCGTGAGCGCAGATGGTTCCGGGTTGAAAGAACTCAATGCTGTCGAGGTATTCAACGGGGTACATGCCAGTCGATGCGTGGCAATCGGCGATTTCTTTCCGGGTTTCACTGACGTGGATGTGCAGCCGCCCCGCTCGCCTTTCTGCCAATGCTGATGCTCGTCGGAGTGTCTCTTCCGAACACAGGTAGACCGAATGGGTGGCGATGGCGTACTGCACCAGGTCGCCTTCCTTGTTACTGGCCAACAAACCGTCAAGTTCGTCGAGGGCCGAGGCGGCATCGGGATGGCTCGGAAGGGCGGCGTCGCTCACCGGTCCACCGACCAGTCCGCGCAGGCCAGCATCGGTGAGCACTTGCCCGGTGACGTGTGGAAAGAAGTACATGTCAGCCGCAAAGGAACAACCGGTGCGAATCATCTCGGCCGCTGCGCAGCGGCTGCCCATGCGCACGTAGTCCGGAGTGATGCGGGATTCGGTTGGGAAGATGGCTTCGTTAAGCCAACGGTGAAGCGGAAATCCATCGCTAAAATCGCGGGCGTTGAGTTGCATAGCAAGGTGCGTGTGCCAGTTTTGGAAACTGCGCGTGATGAGGCGGTTGGACCCGTCGATGTCCTCGAGCACGTCCTCGTCGCCGTTGGAGGGGGACCACGCCCCATCAGCATGGAGCAGGACATCGCCCGCTGTTCGTTGCCCGTCACGGTCGTACAGGACCGTGTTGCGGTAGCGGACAGGTGGGGTGTCGCTCATGGTACGTCCTGCTCGCCATGATTGATGAATGCTGATGGTTGCACCGAGGGTCTTATGTTTGATTGGGGCAGCGGGAGAATGCCGCCACTGTGGCTTAGTTGGTAGAGCATCTGATTCGTAATCAGAAGGTCGGGAGTTCGAGTCTCCCCAGTGGCTCCTTCAAGCGTTCTTCTCGGGTTGACTGATGTCGATGCCAAAGGCGACCGCACTTTGCTCAAGGCTGACTACACCGGGAAGTGGCCGTCCAGCAATGTAGTCGAGGCAGGCGCCTCCGCCGGTGGAAACATGCCCCATCTTGTCAGCCAGGCCACGTTGGGCGACGAGGGTGGCGGTGTGGCCGCCGCCCATCACGGCATAACCGCTGGACTCAGCACAGGCGTTCAACATCTCAATGGTTCCCAGTGCAAAATCTGGATGTTCGAAGACACCGGAGGGCCCGTTGAGGATGATGGTGCCTGCACCGCGAATGGCCGCAGAGAGGTGGAGAATGGAATTGATGCCGATGTCCCAGAACGGGGCCTCGATGGGGAAATCCTTCAGTGGAATTTCCACGCGATTGCCTTCGATGTTAGC
>CAXHCG010000189.1:0-3318 GCA_964014905.1 uncultured Candidatus Poseidoniales archaeon
GATTATCAGCGGTCTCGTGGGCTCGGAGATGTGTATAAGAGACAGGCATATTGCTTCGCAGGTTCGAATCCTGCCCCCGGCATTCACTCAGTGGCGTGATTTTTCATCCACAAAGAACCTGAATGGAGGGAATGAGGTTAAGAGACGGCTCCGAATGGTATCACCATGGATAGGACCCAGGTTCAGAGCATCGACCAAGGGTTGTTCGCTTTTCCAAAGCCAATGCTAAGGCACATTGTTGGCTACACCATTTCCTTTTGCTTGTTCATGGCGGCCTTCGGTTTATACAGCAACAGCCTAACGATTCCAGATGTCCCAAGGGTCGAGGAAGCCACCGTTCTTTACCACCTGCACGAGGACCCTTCAAACTATGAATTCGGTCCACTCCAAGATGGATATGACGATTTGGAGTACGCCGCTGAGGCAGCCTTTGTTGTGGTTCCATTGGAACTGATTGCCGGCGAGATCGCCTCCGATGATTGCAGTTGGGTGGAAGACGACGAGGGAAACGGAGACTGGGAGTACTCTTTCTCGATGGCTGGAGCACAGCGGTTGAGGATGGTTGACTCCCTTGGCACCGAGATTGAAGCAGCCTTTTCACTCAAGGGCTCGCTTTCTCCAGAAGGTGAGGTTGACCAGCCATCCTGTAATTCGGGCTGGTCTCGAACCATCGCGGGTTATGGTTTGAACGATGAAGACAACTTCAAATTCAACGCCTTTGTCATGGTCGAGGAAAATCCCGTTCGCTATCAATTGTTATCGGTCACGGAAACCGATTCGTTAAGCTACCCCGGAGAGGACCCACAAGAGGTCACTCAGCGGGAGGACCGAGGCCGGTGGGCGTTGTTGTGCTCTGGTCTTGGAGGTCTGGCGTTCATGTACAGCACAACACCGCCGCTGCTTCACGAACTCCGGAAAATCCGCAAGGGCAACAAATCGGCGACCAAAGACATCACTTCTCAGCCGGGGGTACTCGGCTCAAGCGGCCGTTTCTTTCCTCACTTTGGGCCAAATTTTGAGCCGTTGGGTTTTGAAAGCCATCCAGCTCGTCAAGCCAGTGAGGACTGGCTGTTCGGCGCACCGGCGCCGACCGACTTCAGCGACCCCTACGGTGGCGATGAGCACGGGATGCTGATTCGCGAACATCCAAGCGTCATCGGTACGCCAAAAGCGGCCCTCATCACCCCTTACAGCATTGGAGCGGTCGTGTTTGCTGGGTCGTTCATTTGGCTTTCCGCTGACCTTCGTGCCCGAGATGGCTCATCCTTTCACACCATCGTAGGCTGGTCAATGACGGTGTTCGTGACGGTGGTGAATTTGCTTTGGTTCTTTTTCGCATGGAGGCAGTTCAAACTTAACCGGCTGATTCGGGACCTACCCACGTCGCCAATTCGAAGCGTCGCCGTTGGTCAAGCAGAGTTGGTCGGTCAAGTGCGGCCATCGATTGCCGGAACTCCTGAGTTCAGTGTTGGAGGACGGACGCACAAAGGATTTGTTTGCTGGCAGTGGATGTCCTATCAGTACGTTTGCCGGAAAGATTCAGACGGTGACACCCATTGTTCATGGGAACATCGTGAAACAAAGGCCGGAGGTGTCCCGTTCATGCTTCACGACGGCACCGGGGGAATGCTCATCGACCCGTCGCTTTGGGCCGAGAAGCCCGTCGACTATGGTCCCGAGCTCGATGAATGGAAGCGTGGCGATTGGAAGTGGGAGTTGAGTGGAATTGGCATCGGTGACCCGATTTACATCCTTGGTGACTGCGTTCCTCGTGCTCAGGATCATCTTCAGAAATGGGGCGGTCATGAGACCCTCGCACAAGCCCTGTTGACCATGGTCCCAACCACCGGTACCGGTGATGCATCCGTGGTTCATTACGGCACCGAGATGGACGTCTTGGCGAAAAACCGTTCCTTGTTTGAGATCTTCATTGTCCCCCTTTTCGTGTTTTTGCTGGGCATCTTCATGTTCATCAATTACACACCATGAGAACAAAACGGAGGCTTGTGCCTCAGGCGCTTTGAATGTAGGCTGCAAAAAACGTGCCAAGGCCGGTGTCGGCAAAGGCTCAAAGGGAGGGACCATGAGAGTCCCCCGGTTGTCATGCCAGCGAAGTGGGATTTGCGTTTTCTTGAACTCGCCCATCACATCAGCCAGTGGTCAAAAGACCCCTCGACCAAAGTTGGTTGTGTGGTTGTAGGTTCCGACCGAGAAATCCGCTCAACGGGCTTCAACGGATTCCCTCGTGGAATTGAAGATTCCATTGAGCGACTTGAGGACCGAGAGGAAAAATACCCACTCATTTGCCATGCAGAAGAAAACGCCATCATGCACGCCGCTCGAATCGGTGTTTCCCTCAAAGACTGCACCGCCTACGTCACGTGGCCTCCTTGCACTCGGTGTGCACGCTCGCTCATCCAAGCTGGCATTGTTGAAGTGGTCTACGCTGGAGGAAAACCCATTCCTGAACGCTGGGTTGCAGACTTTAACCGTTCAACAAGCATGATGCAAGAAGCCGGGTTGAAAGTTCGCGACATCGTGGTTGAATGAAGCGGCCGTTTCATGCTGTTTCTGTGTTCTCAACCACGACAGCGAGGTCATCATCGCTGTCAGCACCGAGGATGGCGAGCAAGTTGCCTTGGAGGTAGAGAGACCCAATGCACAACACGGTGGTTGAGGGGACGGCACCCGATTCGATCCATTGAACGGCTTTCTCAGGTTGAGAGAACAGGACAGCATTTTCCAGCCCCAACGCGTTGAACGCCACCTTCAATTCGGTGCAGGGCACTCCGGGATAACGTCCAAATTGTGGTTCGGTCACCACGACGGCAGCAGGTGGAAACACATCACACAGTTCGATCAGCGGTTCAAGCATGGCGCGCATATCAGACTGAGGTGTGCTGCCAAAAAGCAGGGTCCAAGGCTTCCTCCAGCGTTCCTGTTTCTTGAATTCTCCACACGCAGCCAGCATGCCACTGGGGTTGTGTGCGCCTTCGAGGACATAGGTCATTCCCTCAAGCGTTGGACTGGAGACTTCATGCATTCGCCCTGGCCAGCGCAGTCCGCGGACGACCGGATACCTGAGGTTTTCCGCGCATTGAAGATGGCCCCATGCAGCCTCTGCCATGGTGTTGGCTTCCTCATGGTAGGTCGCTCCCTTCTTCACTCGTACCCATTCCAACTCTGCAGGGAGAGCTGTCCCTTCTGTACCTGGTTCTTGCGTTGCATTTGCACACGCTTCGATGCATCGCTGCACGGCGGCGTCCTCAACGTGTCGGACCACCAAGGGCTTTCCGGATCGGGCGATGGCGGCCTTTT
>CAXHCG010000190.1:0-3282 GCA_964014905.1 uncultured Candidatus Poseidoniales archaeon
CCGACCGTTCGGGTCAATTGGAGAGATTCCAATGCGCCGTCCTCTTCTCAGTGTTTTCTGCCTTTTTTTGATGCTTACACCCGCCTTGGCTATGGCGGTTCCCGTTCATTCATCCGCAGAGGTTGAGGAGCAGGGTTGGTGGCACACCACCTCCATGGATCGCAATCAGAACAGCATCGGCGACATGGTCGAGAAATACCACGACCACGAACTCTTCCTCGACGAGTCCAACACGTTGCCCCTCATCGTTGACTTTGACCACAAACCCACACCAAGTGACGTCGCCATGCTGGAACGTGAAGTTGGATATGCCCATGACTGGGACCTTCCACTCATTCACGCTGTTGCTGGACGAATTCCTCACGACATGATTCTCGAAACCACCACCCTCCCGGGTGTTGTCATGCTGGAACTCGACGGCATTCTCCAAGTTCAAAACGGCGACGCCGCCGTGGTTCATCAGGTTGATATCGCACAACAACAAACCGGCTACGACGGGTCGGGCGTCACCGTTGCTGTCATCGATACGGGCATCGACAGTTTGCACGTCGGGCTGGACGACTTGGACGATGACAACAACACGCACGATCCAAAGGTGATTGCGTTTTATGACCCGGTGAACAATCCGGACAAGACCAACGGTACAGAAATCCAGGCCTACGACGATCAAGGACACGGCACACACTGTGCGGGAACCGTTGCGGGAACGGGCGCGCCGACCTACGAACACGCCGGCATGGCTCCTCAGGCCAATCTCGTCGGTGTCAAGGTGCTTGACTCTGGTGGTTCAGGAAGCTTTTCTGTGGTCATGGCCGGCATGGAGTGGACCGTTCAAAATCGTTACAAATTCAACATCCGAGCCGCATCCATGAGCCTCGGTGGACCTGGTCCAATCGAGTGGACCTCTGCCGAAGAAGACAGCGTGAACCGCTACGCCAACGAAATGGTTCGAGCGGGCATCAGCATGCTCATCGCCGCCGGTAATTCAGCCGCTCCAGGAACCATTGGAACGCCTGGTGGGGCCGAGGACGTGATCACCGTGGGTGCGCTCAACAAAAACACGGCCATCGCCGAATACAGCAGCGAGGGGCCAACCGAGGAAGGGCGAGTGAAACCCAACATTGCCTTTGTTGGCTCGGACGTCATGTCAACTCAGCACAACTCCGGGGACGGCTATGTAGCGTTCAGCGGCACCAGCATGGCGACGCCGGGTGTGGCGGGGACGGTCGCTTTGATGTTGCAAGCCAATCCAGACATGTCGCCGTTTGACGTGCGAAACATTCTCCAAGAAACGGCCACCTACCGCGAGTGCCACTACATGGGCGCCAATCAACCGTGTGCTGAAGATTTGATTCCAAAGAACCGACAAAACAACGTCTATGGCCACGGTCACGTTGAGGCGCTGGCGGCGGTAATGGAAGCGGCTCAGCGCGATTACCAGCTCGACACATCGGTCAGTCTATCCATCAACACCGAAGTTGGTATTGACAATCGCATCCACATGATGCCCGGGGATGCCCTCGAGGTTGACCTGAGTGGACCCATGGATACCGTCCAGTGGCGAAGTAACCACCTACGGGACGATTGGGCCAGCCTCCAATCATTCAGCGAAGGAGATGAGCGAGCGGAACTTGACATCTCCACCATCGTCCACCAACTTGAGCACCTCCCTGGCATTGAGGTTGAAGGAAACCACACCCTCTCGCTGCGTGGCTTGATCGCCAACGAAAGCGGCGGGCACTCATCCACGTCCCTCGTGTCGATCAACGTGATGCTCATGGACACGGCCAATGCAAAGACGTTCGCAGATTCCAACCAAGACGGACTCTTTGGCGACCTGCCTGGTTGGGTTGCACCCACGGCGTTCCTTGTGCTCCTCCTTCTGGTCATCATGGGCATGATTGTACTCAACAAAGCGGAAGACGCCGTCATGGTGGAGTCCATGGACTGGACCACGAGTGATTCAGACATCGAAGCCGTGGTTGATGAAGCGGCGCTCCTCGACTGAACCAACGCTGCGTTTGTGTTTGGCACCAAGAGGTCATGCGGAGGTATCCCGTGTCCGTGCTGCGGTAGGATAGACCCCTTTGAATCCGGTTCAACCCGAGCAGAATACGAGGCCACAGAGCCCCAATCATCAAGAAGTCCTTCGTCTACGGGTGGACGGGTGAGGGTGGTGGTTGGCGAAGAGCATGTGCCAATGATTCCCGCTCCGGCTGGAAAGCGATGGGCAGCGACCGTCAACGGCCGTCCGTTTGAAGCCCTTGCACCGAGCAACGCCGTGTTGCTTGACGTGCTCCGAGACAAGGTGGGCACGCTTGGTGTCAAACGTGGATGCGACCTAGGTACGTGTGGCTGCTGCACCGTCATGATCGATGGCGTTCCAAAACTTTCATGCCTCACCCTTGCCGGTCAAGTTCAAGGTGCAGAAATCATCACCGTGGAAGGTCTTTCAGACGGGGCTCATCTCGCTCCCATCCAGACGTGTTTTGCAACCCACGGAGGCTCCCAATGCGGCTTCTGCACACCCGGGTTCCTCGTTGCTTCACAAGCGTTGCTAAACGAAAATGTACAACCCACTCGGCAAGAAATTACTTGCGCCATTGAGGGTAACCTCTGCCGGTGTACCGGCTACCAGCAAATCATTGATTCAATCGAGGCTGCGGCGGCCATTTGTCGCGGCGAATCCGATGTTCCTGCTCCAGCAAGTGAACCCCATCCTGATCCTCACCCCTCGGGTCCCGAAGAACCCACGATGCCGCCCGGCCACGCGAAGTGATCACCATGGGAAGTTATCGCCAGCAACCGGGTTCATCGCCTTCCGAGACTCGCAAAGACGGCAAACGTGTTGCTGGCAAGCAGACCTTCCCTCCTCCCGGCTCAGGCGGTAGTGAGCCCAAGATGAGGCCGAGAGACCTCAATTACATCCCTGAAACCGTCGGTGGGAGGGAGCCTAAGCCAGCCGGGGACCACATACACGACAGAGATCGAACGGGGACCATCGTTGGAAAGGCCATCCCCCTGGTCGATTCCAACGCTAAGGTGACCGGCCAAGCATGGTACGGGGACGATGTTCGCCTTCCGGGAGAACTCATTGGGAAAATCCTCCGTTCGCCTCACCACTATGCCCGAATCAAATCTATCGACACATCGCGGGTCGAAGCCCTGCCCGGCGTCATTGCCGTTTCTACCGGCCAAGACGCACCCAACCGCTTCGGGGTATTGCCCGTTACAAAAGACGAGCATGCGATGGCGGTGGAGAAGGCTGTCTCTTATACACAT
>CAXHCG010000191.1:0-3265 GCA_964014905.1 uncultured Candidatus Poseidoniales archaeon
GGGGAGGTGGTTGCGGTGGTTGCATGGGAGGAGGTGCCTGCGGCGGTTGTTGGGGGTGAGTGGGAGGTGCCTGAGCGGGTGCGGGTTGGCCCCCAGCGCCCGGTTGGCGCTGGCCGAGAGGGCGGCGAACAGGAGCCACAGGTTTTGGAAGCGAGGCTGTTTTTTCTGCAGCCGGTGAGGAAATAAATTCCGAGAGCGAAACAACACCGTCTCCGTCTACATCTGCCTCTGCATGCAGCGCTGTGGCTTCTTCAATGGTGGTCCCCGTAGCCTGTGCGAGTTCTTCAACATCGAGAGCGCCGCTCCCATCTTCATCGGCGGCGATAAAATGCTCTGCAGCGCTGACAAATTCTGGTTCTTCCTCAACTTCCGGCTGGGGAGCTGGGGCCTTGTCCGACACTGATTCAGAAACAAGTTCGGAGCTGAAAGCGCCAGAAAAAGCATCCTGAGTCGCCCGGGCGACTTGCTTCTCGCTCTCAATGTTCACCACTGGTTCAGATTCAACCTGCTGAGCGACGTTCGGGAGCGCTACAGTGCTTTCGGGAGTCAGAGGGGCTGGTTCCGATTTGGGAACCGCTGCAGGTGAGTCGGACGAAGGAAGTGGAACTGGAGTTGAGGGAGTTTCGGCCACCGCTGGGGGTGGCGTTGGCACAGGAGTGGTTGCCTGCACGGGTTCGGGCAGCGATGGTGATTCAGGGACCTCAACGGTCGCTGCGGCCGCTGAACCACTGGCAAGGGTAGGGATGGGAAGCACGTGTCCGGCCACATCAAGGGCTGCATCCAATTCTTGATTGATGGCGAGCAAGGCTGGGACGGAGCCTGACACGTTGTTCAGGTAGCCTTCAAACCCAGTCATGTACTTGGATACTTCATCTTTGGACCCGGTTTGGTAAGCGACTGCCAAGAGTTTCATCATCCGCATAGGGTCTGCGAGTCGCTCAAGGTTGGCTTTGCTCGCATCGTCAATTCCCGATGCAGCCGGCCCCGTATCTCCGTTTGAATCGGGCATTCCAAGGGCTTGGAGAAGCGGGTCAGGCATGCTCATCAAGCCGAGGTGACCGGCCACAAGGTAGTAGATTTCACCGCCTTCGCACTGCATGCGTTCGCTTGCTGCTTCAAAGTCGAAATCACCAGGACGGAGGACAATGTCGGACAGGAGTTCAAAGAATTGAATCATGGCTTGCTCACGCGGCATCGCCATCAGTGAATGGAGGACATCGCTGGATTCAGTCACACCGAAGTAGGCAGCGGCATCGTCCACCTCAATTCGGGGAGAGGTTGTTGGCATCTCGTCGGACATCCGTCTCCCTCCGTTCAATGTCCACCGCTGGTCCCCATTTAAGCCCTCATGAAGATGGTCATTCACGCTTGTTCTTTGCGAGGTTGCATATCGCCCTCGATTGCTCGGCCGTCCACCCTGTTTCTTGGAGCTGCATCAAGATGGTGCGCTCTTGGTCACCCTCGGTAAATGCGCCCGCCACCCACTCGACGGCAGCCTCCCTGTCCTCGGCCTGCCAATCTTCAAAGATGCTCAAATCCACGTTGATTTTGGCCTTTCGAACCCTCTTTCCAACCGGCTCATCTGCCTCATTCATCACTTTCTTTTTCCCTGCTTTCTGAGGGCCAGCAGGTTTTTTCGATGCCGACACCTTGGTCGGTCCGCGGCCTGGAGGGCCGTTGGAAGTCCGGCGTGATGGTCCACTTGGAGGGCGCCCGGTTGAACCAGAATTCGATCTTGGCTTGCCCGTGCCGGGCGGAGGGCTGCTGGGGCCGGATGTTTTTTGCTGAGATTGAGAGGCCCTCGGAGGAGCAGAACGGGAACGTTGTGGAGCAGCGGATGTGGTTCGGTCGAGTCGGTCGAAGATGCTCTCCTCCTCGTCATCATCGTAGAAATCATCGTCATCGTCGTCATCATCCTCATCGTCTTCACGACCAAGCACGCGAGCGATCACGATGCCCACGATCAAGAGTCCACCTATACCGCCTGCAACGAGCATGATGGTTCCTGCATCAACACCCAACAAGCCTTCCTCTCCGTCCCCTGACAAGGGAACATAGGGACACCCGTCATCGTACCCGTCAATGCCTTTGGCTTGCGTTGGGCAATTGTCGGCATCGTCCATCACGCCATCAAGGTCAGTGTCCCGTTGTGAGATGTGGCATCCTTCCGAATCAACCTGTAAACCCTGTGTTGTTTTGGGACAGAAGTCTGCGTTGGTGGCCCCAGCAACGAATTCACCTGGCCATGAGGGGTCGCGAGTTTCGTTCCATGAAGGATCACCCCAGTTATCGCCGAAGCCATCGAAATCGGAATCTCTCCACTGAGTGGCGTCCCCTCGCAGTGCTGCAGGCTCATTTTCATCGCGATAACCATCACCGTCATCGTAGCATCCGAGGAAATCAATGAACGACGTTCCTGTTTCAGTCGGGCAATCGTCAGCGTTGTTGGCTGGAGCAGGGTTGTCGCCGTAGCCATCACCGTCTTGGTCGAACCACTGCGTTGCATCGCTGGGAAAGGCATCACCGGTTTGATTCACGTGGAGGCCAGTCGCAGCATCAATGTCGTAGGTGTAGACTCCACTGTAGCCGTCTCCGTCGAGGTCGGTGTCAAGCGCTGTTTCATCGGTGCAGCCATTATCGAGAATTGGGAAACCCGGGGGAGTGTCATCGCAGGCATCGTCCAGGTCGGACAGACCGTCCCCGTCGCTGTCTCGTTGGGCTTGAGAACATCCATTTTCGTCCACGTTTTCACCCTGGCCCGTGTTGGGGCAGTTGTCCTCTGGGTCATTGAGGCCGTCTCCGTCCGAATCCGACGTACGCTGTTCTACACTGCAACCTTGGGCATCGGCGGCGACACCTGAAGGCGTGTTTGGGCAGATATCGAGGTTGTTGTTGACACCGTCTTCATCGTCGTCAAGTTCCGATTGAGAACATCCGTCCTCGTTCACCTGCTCCCCAGCAGGCGTGTTTGGACAGACAATGTCAAGTTCGTTGATAAGGCCGTCACCGTCATCATCGTTGTCGTCGATGATTCGGCATCCGATGCCGTCCGTTCCGTTGAGCACGCCCGGGACCGTCGGGCATACATCGCCCTCAAATCCGATCGGATTATCTCCGAAACCATCACCGTCTCGGTCTTTGGATTGTGATTTTTCATCGGGGAAAGCATCACCCAATTCGTTGAACCGAAGGCCCGTGTCAGGGTCCACATCAAACATGTAAGCATCGGTGTAGCCATCGCCATCGCTGTCAAGGCACCCGTAAG
>CAXHCG010000192.1:0-3261 GCA_964014905.1 uncultured Candidatus Poseidoniales archaeon
ACACTCGAACCTTCGTCGGCAGCGTCAGATGTGTATAAGAGACAGGAATGGCGCCTGCCGAGCGCCCCGATGTCATTGAATTGATGGACATCCTGCACGACATGGACCCGCCCATGCCCGTCCAAGGCGCAACGAGCGTTGACCCAATGGCGGAGGCCTGGCTCAGGGAATTGCTTCAGCTCGTGGTCCGCGACCACGGCATGACCGGTCTTCGCACCCAAGACATCGAAGAAATTGCGAGCAGTAAACTCGGGGGGCGTGAAGGAACGGCCCTGGAGGTTTGGCTGGAGTCGTTGTTTTCCGCTGGCAAATTGGTGAAAATTCACGGCGGTGACGCCACGGGTTGGAGTCCCTCGCCAAGGTGGCTGGTCGGTCGGATTTGATGCCCATCTTCACCGTGTGCCATTAAGCGAGAAAACGGCCCGATTTTTGAACACAAATGGGGGCTTGCGCCCTTGTCATTCCGGAACTTGAGTGCAAAGGCATTATATCCGAACAGGCCGTGGCCGAAGCAAGTGATGTCCATGCAAACCCAAAAAGACCTCTCTAAGGCCCGAATACGCAGCGTTTTCCTAACGCTCTTGATGGTGCTCAGCACCACCGCTGCCTTGGCAACAACCGCCAGTGCTTCAGTGGCACGCTCCTACACAACCCACCGCGACCCTACGGACCTCGCTATCGGCGATTTCGATTGTGACGGCCACAACGACTTGGCGGTTGCGACCGATGGAACACACACGATGACCATCCTCTACAACGACGGAAACGGCAATTTCAATGAACGCCAAGACATTTGGGTGGCGGGCAATCAAAGCCGTAATGCAGACTGGGACGAGTATGCCAACGTTGAGCAAGTGGAAGTCGGTGAATTCACCGGCGACGACGCCATTGACATCGTCATTTACCAGAAGAACAACCCGTTCAAAACCAACGACGCGGGTGCACCAGCCGGTGATCCCGGCAACGTCACCATCATTGAGAACGATGGATGCAACAACCGAGATTGGACCATTGGGGCCCGTTTCACTCACTTTTGGGTCTGGGACATGACCGTTGGAGACGCCGACCAAGACGGCAACGATGACATCTACGTTCTTGAATTGGAAGAGGACATCACTCGACAAAACGTCGTCACGTACCGAAGCCCGATCACGTCCACGACCCAAGGCACGCCAACCTTCCTTGGTCTTTCCACGCAACACTACTACCAGACCCTCGAAGTCGGAGACTACGGGGAAACACAGACCGTGGGCCTCGGTGGCTCTTGCACAGACGACGATATTTTCCTCTTGCGAGGATACGGCCTTGACTACAGCACCGGCTCCACCACCAACCCCGGAAATACGGACAACGTAACCATCGTCGAATATTCCTGCACCGGTGTCGCTACGACGCCAGGTTCTTACCCTGCAGACATCACCACCCAGTCCGCAAACCCCACCGTCATCCAGTTCGGTGTTCTCGGTTCACGGGACTTCGACATCGCCGACATTGGCGGAAACGGATACATCGACACCATCGCTATGATGGATTCAAACGCTGAGAACGTCACGTTCATGTCTGCGTCTGCTCAAGGCACGTTTGGTAATGCACAGATGGCCTACTTTGGCCCGTACATTTCCTACGCAATGGCCGTTGATGATTTGAACGGAGACGGCGAACCCGACTTCGTGAACCCCACCATCGCCTACCAAGAAAACACCACAGACTCTGCTGGCGGCACCGAATCAGGATTCTACCTCAACTACCCCACCACCATTCAAGTGACCCTTTCCGATGGGAACGGCGGGCACGTGAGTCCGCTTTCCTATCCCGCAAGCCGACGACCATCAACCGTCGCTGTGGGAGATCTCCAAGGTGGAGCAAGCTCCGCACCTGACCTCGCTGTTGGTCACACCAACTACGCCTTTGGCGGCTGGCGAGACAACCTTGGCTGGGCAGGTCAATACGACACCATCTCTGTGATCGAAATGGACAACAAAGACATGGCCGTTTCCGACTTGGAAATTACGCCTACTGACCGAACGTTCGGCTTTGTGGGTGAGGGGACACGAGACATCAACGTCACCGTCACCAACACGGGCATGGACACCCTCAACGGTCAAACCGCTGACCTTGACTTGGTCCTGAAGGTCGTTGACGAGACCAACTCAACCAACAGTTCTGTGTACTCCAACGACTGGGACACCGCTGAAGTATTGACGGGTTGCGGTTCAGGCTGCTCTTGGACCTTTGAGGAATACGTTGACGGTGCCACCAACTGGCACCTGGAGACCAACCACTCCACCGGCGCAACGACAGGGAACAACGGCCCCAATTCATCTGCGAACTACCTCAATCCAACCGATTTCATGTGGGCCGGCAACATGAAGACGAATTCCTCTGGTGATGAGTGGAGCGGTTATGGCAAGAACTGGGACGACAGCATGGTCTTGAACGATGTTGATTTGTCCGGTGCAGATCGTGCCTTCATGAGCGTTGAGCTCTTCCGCCACCTCGGATTCGGGGCACTCGGTCAACAAACCGCAACCGGCGGCGTCGTCATCACCGAAGTGATGGACGACCTCGCCATCATTGAGGTCTACAGCGAAGAATCTGGATGGAACCTCATGGCTTGTCCAGGCTTGGCCGCCGTTCAGGGCGCTTGCTACTCTGGAGCCTCCATCTGGGGCGGCTTCGATTGGGAGCGTGCAGACAAGCAGCGTTATGGCTACTACGCAGAAAGCCTTGTGTCTGGTTTACTCAACGCTGGCACCTACTACGGCTGGGATAATTTCACCGAGGAAGACTTTGGGACCTTCGACCTGTCCCCTTGGGCTGGCGAGACCGTTGACATTCGGTTCCGATTCAGAACCGGCTTCATCGGCTCAACCGCCGACGACAATGAAAGCCAGTGGTCTGGACGCGACGGCTTCGCAGTTGACAACCTCTCCATCTGGAAGCAGAGCACGGCGTTCCTACCGAACCCACAAACCCAATCCACAACCATCGGTCCGTTCACGAACCTCCAACCTGGACAGGAATACACGACCTCCATTCAAGCAGACCTCCTCAACGACACCACGTACCGCATCTCGGCAACACTATCGAACAACGCTTGGGATGAACAGGACATTAACGACGACATTGTGGCTTATGTCACGCCGTTCAACGTTTACGATCCTACGGTCGAGTCGATTGATTACTTCAAGCCCGGTGGCCTTTACGCAGAAGGTACGTTTGACATCGGAGTGATCACCAACAACTACGGCAACACACCCG
>CAXHCG010000193.1:0-3212 GCA_964014905.1 uncultured Candidatus Poseidoniales archaeon
CTTCAATGAAGGAATACAACAACGCTGAGGATGCAGATTCCTCGAAGAGCCTAACGTCGAGGTCCCTTTACATCGGATTCTTGGGCAAGGTGATCGGAACGACGCTTTTCTTCATGATGCTTTTCTTCATCAGCCCCATGCTCAATCCAATAAAAGACGGATCAAATCTGTTCGTGGACTCTTACACCGTTCAATACATGGGGGCTACGCTCCAAGGGAAATTGTTTGGCTACTCCATGATAATGAATGGATATTTGCTCTCTCTTCCAATCGCCTTCGAGGCCATGATGTTCGTTCATGCCATGATGAAGGACACGATTTTGGGAATCGATGAACGATTGCGAAAGACCTTCAGTACGGCGATACTAACCGGTATTGGGGCCATTTTGTTCCTGATCGGCAGTGAAGCTGTAGAAGGGCTCTTGCCGTTTCCCGGGGTAGTCGGAGGTGTTCTTCTCGGTGGGACCATCCTCCTTGTTCGAAAACCAGTTATGCAAGTAGCCGACAGATTTTCCGGACGCATTCTTGTTTCATCCCATACTGAAGGTGAAATCACGTATCTCGACTCCTACGCTGCTGCAATGGAAGACAACATCGTTACTCCGCAAGAGCGAGTGATGCTCAATACCCTCGCAAAATCACTGCAAATCTCCGATGAAAAGGTGGCAGAGATTGAACGGAGATACGACGAAGATTCAACCTCTGAGCCAGAAGTCTCCGAGCCAGCCATGGCTGATAATCAATGGACAGACGAGCAAGGCCATACTTGGCTTCGCAGACCGGATGGAAGCACATACTGGTGGAACGGCACTGATTGGCAAAAGGTCTGACTGATGAGCATCGGTCAGCTCGCCCTGTAGGCACAACCTGTCTCGACACAAGGGCAGCGTGGACGAGAAGAGATTACAAACTCCGACCTGTACCAATCAACATGGGAATCGAACGGAGGTGGTATGCTTGCTTGCTCGTCGTTCTTTCCATGGTTTCTGTTGCTTGGGCACCCGTGTTTTCATCGCCTGAACCCCTGTCTTTGGGGGACAGCGAAACCGACGTCGCACAAACCGTCCTGATCACCGACCGTTTTGCTGTTTCCAACGGATTCACACACATCAACATGACACAATCTCCTTCCACCGGTTTAACCGAACTGGACCGGCCACCAATGTCCTGGACGCCAACCACCGGTGTTGGGCTGACAGAGATGAGAACTGGGGCTTGCTCTGCCTACCTCCCATCGACCAACGAGGTGTTTCTGATCGGCGGCCGAGTTGACATTGACCCCTCACAGACCGGCGACGAAGCGAACACAAAAACCGTGGAAATCTTTGACTTGACCAACAAGACGTGGCAGCCCGCTCCAGAACAACTCCAAGAAACACAGCAGTACCACAAATGCGCCGTGGTTGAGGACACCATTTACGCCATCGGTGACCATCACCCGTTTTCATCACCGTCGGTTGAGGCAACAGGCGTCGTTCAAGTCTATGACGCCGCCGTTGGAAACTGGAGTTATGGAACCAGCATGCCAGGCAATCAATCGGTGGGGTTGGCCGGAGTCGCAAGTCTCAACGGAATGATTTACGTCGCAGGTGGGGTTACGTTGGACGACCGTTCGGATTCGAACCGGCGGCTTCTCCAGTATGACCCAGTCAACGATTCGTGGACTCAGCTGGCCGATATGAACAACCGACGCCATTCCTTTGAACTCGTTTCGTTCCGTGGGAAGTTAATCGCCTACGGTGGCGTTGCTGTCTTTTATGACCCAATCAGCCAAACCACCATCGAAGCAGAAACGAATTTGACCGAAGCGTACGACCCAGCGACGGACAGTTGGACACAACTCCCGAATGCAACTCACAAATTTTCGGCCTATGCAGCCGCTGTGTTCAACGATGAAATCATCATTCATGGCGGATACGAATCATCGGGTTGGTCGGGCTCAGCGAGCGACAAGACCTACGGCTATGATCCCTTTACCAACCACTGGAACACCCACGCAACGCTCCCCTTCAGCCTGTACGATTCGACGCTGGTGTTGGCCAATGACACCTTGGTGTATGCCGGTGGAGATTCAAACAACAACCGCTTTAGCACGTGGAGCATTCAATACCTCGCTGAAAACGAATACAACGTCAATCCAACGAAGCACGATGGGTTGATCACCTCGTCAATACTGGATTTACGGCCTTCATCGCACGGTGCAGCAAGCTTGCTTTGGCTCAACTTTTCCACGTTAGAACCGAGCGGTACGAGCCTCGGGATGCAGTACCGCACCGCAGATACAATCCAGGGCATTGCTTCATCCCCATGGCTTCCCACCACCGTCCCCATCAACACCTATCTCGCGGCGGGAAACCAAACCTTGGTGGATGTGCTCGAAGGATCTCCTTTCATTCAATATCGGGTCCTTTACACAACAACGCAACTGATGGATTGGATTACGCCGACCTTGGTCAACGTCTCCATCGGCGCAGATTCCGCTGGCTTTAACGGAACGCCACCTCCTCGCCTGCAACCCACCTCTTCGCCGGTTAGTGTTGTAACTCATCACCACGCCGTGGGAGGGGACGGAAACTATGTTTTTGCACTTCATCCATCCGATGCAGCAGGGGTGTTCGATGCCGGTTCGGACTGGTTGACACTGTCCTGGAGCCCAACGACCTCCTCGCTGACGGTTGATGACCCCTCCTCGCTGTTGTTTAATCAGCAAGCCACGGCGACTCCAGGAGCAATGACCGATGAAGGGCAAAGCATGAATTGGACCTTTTCGCTCAGTGAGACGCTACCAACCGACCACCTTCGCTTCAAAACCAGCACCCACGCGGAACGCAATGCGAGTTATCTGCATCCCGACATCAGCACCATCGATCGCCAAGTCTCGGTGATGGTGTCCGAGATCACGGCCAACATGTCAAGTCAGGGAGGGGCGTTGGTTGAACAAGGAGAGGTACTTCCGGGGAAAACGGCGCTGAACGTGAGCATCGACCATCGCTTCACCAATAGCGGATTGCGACTTCTTGGAGGGGAAATTCAGAGCCGTATTCACCTTGACCTGTTCACCTACGACAGCGATGCATCCGGTGAACGAATATGGACCAACGAAACCACGGATTGGTTTGACCTTCCGACCGGACAAGTCCACCATGCCAACGTTCACGCTCCTGAATCAAGCTCCGGTGAACTCCATTTATGGATTGAAGCAAGAACCAGTG
>CAXHCG010000194.1:0-3199 GCA_964014905.1 uncultured Candidatus Poseidoniales archaeon
AGGTGAAGAACCACTTTCTCCACGCTCATTCATGCAGGGCGACGTGGCTGGACCGAGGAGGCTGAGTCTTGCGTTGGTCGTTTTACTTGTGCTGCCCCTCTTTTCAGGCGTTCAAGCACAAGGGGGAGCAGTCTTAATCGAGGAGGCATCGTTCGGAATTTCGGATTATGCTACGGTTGAGTCAACGAACCTTTCCACCACACTCGAGGTGCATGAAATGGTGGGCTCCACAGCCAACATCACCCTCTTGCTCAAGGTGGAATCCCTCGAAGGGTCCCTTCTTTTTAATCAGACCCAAACCCTTTCCGAACTCGGGGCGTTTGAACATCGGAACATCTCCGCTAACTTTACTGGGCTTCCGTATGGGTTCAGCAAAGTCACAGCGGAACTCCTTGGAGAAGTTGGTTCGAACACAAGCACGCACTCGAGTTCAATCTCTCGAACGGTTCAACGGCTCAGACCCTTGTCCATTTCCCTTGGAGGGGTTGGAAGCATTGTTTCTGAGCCTGTGCATCAAAACGGTTCCTCAACCACAAACCTCTCGCTTAACGCCGGCGATTATCTTCGCATTGCATTCCCCATCATCAACGACGGAGACGTCAATTGGACAGGAGGGGCCGTCGTTGATCTTCACAACAATGGGCAGCACGAGCAGGTCCTTCTGGAGAACGCAAGCGTTGATGCGTCCTCCTCCTCGATGGTAACCCTTGAACCAACCCTCCAACTCACCGAAGGGGCGCTTTCATGGTGGGTCAATCTTACAGGTGATGTAGGAACTGAACCCGGTACGCATGAATTGAACGGCACATGGACGGTGGGGCCTCCTCCGCTGGCGATGCTTGAGGCGGAACTCTCCTCAGACGCTGACGAGGTAGAAGCGGGTGAAACCCTCACTGTTCACCTGCAGGTTTGGAACAACGGGACGGTCTCCTACGCAGGGGGTTTGTCGTGCCTTGAGGACGGCGTTGTAGTGTTGAACCTGAGCGATGTTCGCATCGATTCCGACACCTCCTCTAACTGGACCTTTGAGCGGTCAGCAAAACCGATGGTTGTTGTATGTGAAACGGTTGGTGCTCGGATTGCTCCATCATCCACGTTCCCCGTCATCCTCAACATCGCCATGCCATCGGCGGTGTTTGAATCGGCTGGTTCGTCAACGCCGACATTGTCTGGCGGTCCCTGGCACAAGGGCGACACAGTCGCTGCCAATTTGCTCCTCCGGAACACGGGCGGCCTCGATGGACGCGTCAGGCTGGTTCTCGCCATCGATTCATCGGTTGCGCAAGGAACATGGGTGGAATTGAGCGAGGGTTCTGCCGGAGAGGTCACTTCAAGCATGCAGCTTCTCAACGATGGAACGCAAACACTCTCGTGGTCATTGGAGAGCGACGACGGCTTGGTGGTTGGTGCAGATGAGGGGACACTCAGCATGACGGTGCGTGCGCAACAATCCGTTGGAGTCTCCCTCATGGACGTCAACAAAACAGCGAATGAAGGCGTACAGTTCACCGTGGAATTAAATTTGGACGAGGGGAACGAGCGAACGGTTCGTCTTCAGGTGGGCTATGAAACGGGCGATTCCACGGTTTTCCTTCAGGAAAATGACCTTCTTCTTCAACAGGGCACGCAGCACCTCACGTTTTCCTTTGGCGATGTTGAAGCGGACAGCCTTGTTGCTCAAATCTCTCCAGTTGGTTGGTTGATTGGACCGGGTCCGCTTGCGTCCACTGCATCCCTCCCTGATGACGCCACCGTGTATTGGATTGAATTTTCAAGCACGACCGACCCCATACGTCCGGTTCAGGGAGATCGGGTCAACCTTCAACTCACGGTGCGGCAAACCGGTCCTTTCCAACATTCACAAGGGGATGTATGGGTGGTTGATTCATACGACACGAGTCTGGCGAAAGTAACTTCGCCAGCTTGGCAGGGTGAGTCGGAACGGGTGTTTTCAACGGAAATTACCTGGCCCAAGGGCAGCAACGTTGCTTTGCAAGCGCTCTGGCACGTGAACGGCGATACCGTCAGCACAGAGGTGACCTACGTCTCCGGTGATACGGTGGATGAAAGCACGAATCAATGGCCGTTGGCGGCCATCGCCTGGGGGCTGATGCTCGGAGGAGCCGTTTCCTTGGTGCTCCGTCTTCGAGCGCAAAAACAACATGGGCCGCAGCGAAAAAAGGAACCCACCAAAGGAAAATCATCCACAACGACCTCGGTTAGCAAGGATGAGAAGCGCGAGGTTTCCTGCCCAGAGTGCGACCGACGCCTTCGGGTTCCAGTGTCATATTCAGGGAACATTGGGTGCCCAGATTGCAGTTTCAAATTCACCGTGGAAGCTTCAGCCCCTCCCTCTTCACAGATTGAAGCCGAGGATGATGACGACATTGAAATCCAAGAAACCGTCAAAGAGGAGTCTCCGGAAAAAATAGAAATCGGCTGCCCTGCTTGCGACCAAACCTTGCGAATTCCACGTTCATACCAGGGTTCCGTACGCTGTCCATCGTGCACCCAAGTCTTCAAAGCCGATGAAGGCCTCAGGCTTCCGTAGGGTGAGACTATGGTTGGGCACTTCCAAGAGTTTGAAGATGAGTATCTAGAGATGATGTATGAATTTCACGAAAGCGATGAAGGTGGCGTCGTTCGGACCGGCGACCTTGCCTCCGGATTGGGCGTAAGTCCAGCCTCAGCCACCGAGATGGTCCAGCGTCTTGCTGCGCGTGGTTATCTCGAATACATTCCATACAAAGGTGCCCGTTTGACCGATCTAGGACTCGCGCACGGTCAGAAAATGAAACGTCGCCATCGACTCGCCACCGTTTTGCTCAAACTTCTGCCGTATGATGGTAATCCCCACGATACAGCATGCAGGTTGGAACACGCCATTGATGACGACATGGAGGTTGCGCTCTCCCATTTGGTTAACGCAGAAACGCTTGACCCCAGCGGTCGCCCAATCCCGCAACCGACGCCAGACATTGCAGAGAGGCTTTCTTCCAAGGCAAGAACATGCGCACTTAGCGCCCTTGCGAACGGCGATTCTGGACGTGTGACCATCCTTCTTGTGCCGGCGAATGAATTGGCTTTCATGAATCAACAAGGTTTTGCAGTCGGTGCAGTTGTTCGAAAGGAGAACGCTTCTTTTGTGTTGGAAAACGGAACCACTGCACACCTCTCGGACGATCTAACGGGGTCAATT
>CAXHCG010000195.1:0-3189 GCA_964014905.1 uncultured Candidatus Poseidoniales archaeon
CCGAGGAAGGACCATCGGCCAACACCGTGGCCAGTGTACCCCAGACAGAACCGACCACAATAGCAAAGATCACCCAACGGGCCACAAGCCAGTGCTCAATGACCCAATCAAGAAAGTTCATGGTTGGTTCTGCCCGTGGTGCCAATTCAAGATTTTGGCGATAACTGTGCTAATTGGTGAAAAATTGGTGGGAGCAGAGGGATTTGAACCCCCCCCAGCGGATTTCTTCTGAAACTGCGCATCAGATGGGCAGTCTGCAGGATTGCAACAGGTCGGCGCTCCAGTTGGTCATCAACTTTCAGCAAACCCACTCGTCGTCATTCCCGTGCAACTGGAGCCCGCGATACTACCAAGCTATACTATACTCCCGTGTGTAAACCTCAAAGATTCAGTTCTTTGCCTGTCGGCGGGCACGCTTTCGGCGTCGCAACTTCTTCTTGCGCCACTTCCAACGTTGATTGCCGGTTTTCTTCCAAGCACGTGAACCTCGCTTCATGGTGAACATCCATCCCACTTGCCTTCCCTATATGAGAGCATCGGGAGAGGCATCATCGCCCCGCAGACCGGCGAATGGCGAGACTACACGGAAGGTGGTGGCTGCTTTTCAGAGGTTGGTAGAGGTTTAATCCCAAACAAGGCACGCGTGAGTCGGGTTCGTTTCAGCACCTCAAACGCCGCCCAGCACCCCACCATCACCAGGCCCCAGGTCAGGAAGACGGCTGGCATTCCTGCTAGGCCGATGTCTTTCGAAAACGACAAAAAGGCAAACGTGAGCGGCATGTGAACGATGTAGAACGGGTAAACCCCCTGATTGAGGTAGGCCAAGTGGCGGCTTGGATGGTTGAGGTAGCGTGCTCCGAGTGCGAACACGAGCAAGCACCACGACCATGCATGGAAGGCGTGAATAACACAACCGATGAGGGTCATAATGTTGTGAAACACCCCCAACTCAACCCATCCCCCGTCGACGTAAGGCAAACCGTCGGCGTGCTGCTGGATGCGCAACCAAAAGAAAGCCAACGTGAACAAGACGGTCATGCCAACCACCGCATTGAAGCGCTCTTCAAGCAGACGGTAGTAGCCCTCTTTGGCCATCATGCACATGTAGCCGAACAGGAAGAAGCAAAGGAACCACATCCACTCATACCCCGAACCGAGAAAACCCGCCATCCATGGCTTCAAGATCACTTCAACCAAGGTGAGGAGAAGAGGGAACACCAGCAAAACACCCCATCCATTCATCCATTTGAAGACCTGATCAAACAGGTTCACGAGGCGCCCCTGAGGGTTTTTCTGGGCGATGTGGAAGATGGGAATCAGCAAGAAAGAGTACAGGGCTAAGTTCCAAAGGAACCACAAATGGCCGAGCATGAATTTCCCAATGATGGGCACCCAAAACAGAAGTGAGGTCCACATAATGTGCTCCAACCAAACGGAAAGAAGGCCCCCTACGTCTTCACCTTGAGTCTCCCATGGTTGCATCAACACGCTGCTGGCGAACCCGATGGTCCACATGCCAAACAGCATCGGGACCAACAGCCGTTTGAACCGTTCACCCGAAAATTTGGTCCATGTGCGCCGGCGGAAGGCAAAGGCCGTACCCATCCCAGAAATCATGAACAATGCAGCAAGGCGCCACTGGTGCATCCAATGCAGAAAGAGACTCATGGGGTCCACGGATTCTGCCGTGTAGCGATCGCGTTCATCCTCGTCCACAAGGGCATCGTCGGTCTCGACGACCGTTGAAGCATCGCCATGATCATCCGCGACGTTGGGGTTCACATGACCTCCATAAGCGGTCCAATACACGCCGATAGCGATGTGGAACGGAATGAGAAGGCCGAACAAGATGACGCGAAGCCAATCGATGTCATGGCGACGAACCCGAGGGGTGGGTGGTGGTTCCACGAGGCTCCCAACAGTCATCTCCTCATCAGCCTTGCCGCTCAATCCATCAACGCCTGTCCAATGCGCCGGGAAAACGGTTTTGAGAGCAAAAGACGAGACTAAACCATGGCCAAACAACATCGCAGCTTGATTGGGCGAGCCTTTGACTGGATGACTGACGTCGTTTTGTTTTGGTGGTAGGCATGCCGACCGCACCAAAAAAGCCCCAAAGGAAGGCTAATGGAAGGAGCCGATATCGAAGGCTCATGACGCAGCGCCGTCAAGGCACCCTTTGCGTGGTCGTCACCGTCATGCTGCTGAGCCTTCAAGGGTGCTTGTCAGCGAACACCGTGGCCGATACGGACGATGATGAACGTGAGCAGGGCTACTTTCCCGAGCACGACCCTGACGCCTACGAATGCTTCATCCACAACGACTGGGAACGGTGCTACATCACCCATATCCCCGAATCGATCACCCCCTCCACCAAGGCACCCCTCATCGTTGAACTCCATGGGTGGGCAGGTTCAGCCTTCGAGACACGGGCCCTCACGGACGTAACGTTGCTGGCTGACGAGGTGGGGGCCATTGTGGTCCATGCTGAAGGTATTATCGTTGACAACACCACCCTCGACATGGGCGGAAATGAGGAAGCCTGGAACGCAGGTTATTGTTGCGGTGATGCTCTGTACCACGAAATTGACGATGTGGATTACCTTCGCGAGGTGATCGCCAAGACGGTTGAAGCCTACCCCGTGGACGAAGACCGCATCTATCTCACAGGATGGTCGAACGGTTGCATGATGGCTCAGCGCATGGCACTCCAGGCCAGCGACCTCATCGCGGCCATGGCCTGCACTTCGGGATACCTGAGCATTCACGACTCAGAAGGATACAGTCCGGTCCCGGTGATGGAAATCCACGGTTTTATCGATGAGAACACGCATTACACCAACACGGTGAACTGGGGCATCGTGGACGAAAACCGACGGAATTTGGAATCGATGCAGTCCGGTGCGGTTGAGAACATGTACGACTGGGCAGAATACAACCAATGCGAGGGAAGTTTGCCCGACCGAAATGAACCTGGATCCATCTACAGCATTCAGGGCTTTACAAACTGCGCTGGGGGTTCAGAGGTTGCCCTTATCACCGTCCACTCGGGTGGGCACAACCTCTATCCGAACGACGCTTGCACGGGCGATTTCGTTTGGAACTGCTTTGGCAGTCAGGGCGTCTGGGACGTAAATCAACTCGAATGGGATTTCTTGAGCAGGTTTGCCAAAGAACCCTCTTCGTGAG
>CAXHCG010000196.1:0-3127 GCA_964014905.1 uncultured Candidatus Poseidoniales archaeon
ATGTGTATAAGAGACAGCCCATGGCTTGGCCCCCGATATGGTCATCACGCTGGCAAGATCGGCGGGATGGAAGGCCGTCACACTCCGCACAGGTTTCTCTGCAGAAATGGCAGAACGCCACGCAAGGCTGGCCAAAGAAGCCGCCATGGTCAGCGGTGATGCACCTTCAAACCTTGACGTGTCAACCTATCCCGCCACGGAACCGACCTACTATTCGTCCGTGTATCAACAATCCTTCGATGCCCAAGTCCTCGGGTGCATGGCCTCGAACGGCCAAGGACCAGATGGGTCAACCCACGCTGTCGTTGTCAACACAACCCTGTTTTATCCGGAAGGAGGTGGCCAGGAAGGCGATCGCGGCACCTTCACCCAAGACGGGACCACCGTCAACGTCCTTGACACTCAGAAAATCGGTCAGGTGGTTGTTCACTTCACCGATGGCGCCATGGTGGAAGGAAAAGAAGCAAGGGGGACCTTGGACTGGTTGCGTCGAAAACAGCTCATGGACCACCACACGACCGTGCACATCGTCGGTGGAGCCGCTCGACGGCTGCTCGGTTCTCACATCTATCAGGCAGGTTCACACCTCTCGGTGGAAAACGGCCGCCTGGACATCACGCATTTCCACCGCCTTACCCGTGCAGAACTTGACGCCATGGAAAACATGGCCAATGGCGTCTTGAGCGAGGTTCACGCAACGGAAAAGTTCGAGCTCAACCGGAAGGATGCTGACCTCCTACACGGATTTGATTTGTACCAGGGTGGGGCCCCCAAAGGCAATTCCATACGCGTCCTCAAGATTGCAGACCACGACATTCAGGCATGCGGTGGGACCCACCATGACGAACTTGCCCAAATCGGTTCAATCCGAATCGTGAGGTCCTCGGCTGTGCAGGACGGTGTCGAACGGTTGCACATCGTCGCAGGCAATGCAGCGCTGAACTATGCCCGGTCGCAAGACGCCCTGGTCAGAGCGTCCAGCGAAGTCTTTGGTGTCCATGCGGATGATTTGCCAAAAGCAGCCACTCGATTTTTCAAAGAATGGAAGGAACAACGTAAGTTGATTGAGCAACTGGAATCCGAAATTGTGCGCCTCCGAACCTCTGGGGGAGGTGATGCAAGCACGGATGTCGACGGCGTTCGCATCGTGGTTATGGAAATCGACGGCGACCTCAAATCCATGACGACCATGCTGAAAGAATTGACGTTGGAGGAATCCATACCCACCCTTGCCGTGCTTGGCTCCCGAGACGGTGGAGGCAAACTGATGATCGCCACAACCGAGAACACCGTGGCGAGTGAACGGTACAACGCAGTGGACTTGCTGCGCTCCATCTCATCGCACATCCGTGGAGGGGGTGGAGGACGCCCTACCTTTGCCCAGGGCGGTGGTTCTTATGCAGACGGCTTACCGGACGCGCTCGACGCAGCCCGTGAGCATTTAGGGCTGTGATTACAACAGGCTTCGAAGCGCTTGTTGATCAAAGTGCGATACGGCTTGGTCGTAAGCATCCCTTGGGGAAAACCAGGCTGCTTCGGAGATTTCCTCGGTTTGCAGCGTGAGTTCGTCCAGGTTTCCATTCCACGTTGATTTGTACGTGAATGACACAAAGGAGATGCCTTCCTCGTTGAAGATGCGTTGCGTGATGACCGGTTCCACATCGTCGAGCACAATGCTCAATCCCATCTCTTCAAGGGTTTCGCGGACACAACCCGTTGCGGGATGCTCATCGTGGTCCATGTAGCCACCGGGAAGGGTCCAAAAACCGTGGAAATGCCCGCGCTCGACTTTGCCCATCAACACCATTCCCTTCTCATTGCACACCATCACTTTGGACACAAGACGGTGAATGGATCGGTAGATGGCGTCCCTTGCGACAGGATGGACCATGTTGTCTGAAACACACGAATCCTTCCACGCCCATTCTCTTGGCCAATCAATGCGGGGGTAGGCTTTGATAACGGCGTACTCAGCATCAACGTAAGCGAGTCGAAACCTAGCCCGTTCATCGTACTCGATTCCCATCGCTTCAACCTCTCGGCGCGTCGGAAAACGAAGCTGAGCCGCAGATTCTGTCCTTCCTTTGACCGGTTGGGCTGGCCCCTGGCCGCTTTCATTCACGAGCAGCACTTTCCCATCGTGTTCGAGGTACACAACTTCGGATGGGTGCATACCCTTCGGATGGCTTGGTCGGTGATGAACCCTCGCCCGGAGCCGACGCAACGCCGTTGAATGGTGTCATCTGACCCCGTGGTTCACCATCAAAGTTCAAATCTCTCCTCTTCTACGCCCGACCAATGCGATTTGAGCAGTTGAACGAAGGCGTTTGGGCCATGACTTACCTCATTGTTGACGAATCGACCGGTCAGGCTGCCTTGGTCGATCCGGTGTATGATTTCATGGACACCTATGTTTCCCTGCTCGAGCGTGAAAACCTCACGCTGGTGTACGCCATTGCGACCCACACTCACGCAGACCACATCACGGCGTGCTTTTCACTTCGTGAATCACATGGTTGTGAGTACGTGATGTCCAACGAAACGGCGAGTTTGGGCGTATCGATGCACGTCGACGATGAAGAGAAGATCATGCTCGGTTCCATTCCGATTCAATTTCACGCTGCTCCGGGCCACACCAACGATTCGATGATCGTGCACGTCCCTGGCTACATGATGACCGGTGATTTTCTCTTCAACGGACAAGGTGGCGTTGGTCGAGACGATTTGCCAAGCGGCCGTGTTCAGATTCACTGGGACGCTCTTGAGGTGTTGAACCGATTTGAGGGTTCAACCATCGTCTGTTCTGGCCACGACCCTCCCGGCACAGAAATGAAGCCGCTTGAGTGGAACAAGGACCACAACCCGATTCTCCAAATGAGCACGTTTGAGGACTTTAAATCGTGGCAAGATGAGACAGCGACCAAACTCGGTGGCGTCTCAAAAATCAAGACTGCAATACCCGCCAACTTGTTCGGTGAATTGCCAGAACGAATTCCTTGGCTTGATTGAATTACTTTTTGAGTGGATTTTTTGGGGCCTTCGTGTCCAAGGGCCCACTGGGAAGATTTTGCAACTCCTCAAAGGTCAACTGCTGTGGGTTAGCGCTGTCGAAAGCGGTCAATCGTTC
>CAXHCG010000197.1:0-3121 GCA_964014905.1 uncultured Candidatus Poseidoniales archaeon
GTCATGGTTTGGTTGTAATCAAGGGTGATGTCATCGCCGAAGTAATTGAGAGGAACAGGCGGATAATCGTTGATCGTGATGTTAATCTGGTCGGAGAAATCACCGGCTGAGTTGTTGGCCCAGACGGTGTATGTTACAGCTGTCGTCTGAAGGTTCTCAGGAGTTCCCGAGATGGCCCCGGTTGCAGAATCGAACGACATGCCGGAAGGCAAACTTGGGCTGATGCCCCAGGTTGTCGCTGTTCCGCCCGTTGTCGATGGTGTTGCGGTGGTCATGGTATGATACAGGTTGAGCGTGATGTTCTCTGAAGGATAGGTGATGGCCGAAACACCGACATCGCCGATGGTGATGTTGACGGTGGTCGACCTCGAACCGACCGAGTTGTTCGCCCAAACGGTGAACACAGCCCCCGTTTCGACAGCGCTTGGCGTGCCCCAAATCGTACCGTTGCTGCTTTCAAATGTGAGTCCTGAAGGCAACGAGGCGTTGATGGCCCACGAGGTCACGCTACCCGTGGTGCCATTGGTGGTGATGGAAGGCGTGACGGGGGTGATGGCCGTACCCTTTGTCCCTGAGATGTCGCTGTAAGCGATGGCGCCAGGAGCGCCCGTCACGTAGAGCGTGAATGTTCCTGTGGTTGTGGTTCCAAGCGCAGTGACTGTGACCGTAAACGTCGTGTTGGCAAGTGCTTCGGTTGGCGTGCCCGAAATGGTTCCCGTCTTCCAGTTTAGCACCAATCCGCTGGGGAGGCTCGGCGAGACCGAAAACACTGGGACCACCGAAAGGCCCTTGCCTGTTCCTTGGATGGTCGTGTATTCAAGACGAAGGCTGCCTAAACCGTCTGAATGAACGACGTGCAAGTCATCGTTGTTGTCAATTTCTAGTGAAGCATGATAGCCACCGAATCGAATTGGGCTTGACCGCACCCATGAGCCTGATTCGTTCGTGATGTGTTCAATATCACCCGTTGCGCTGCCAACCTGACCCCACGTTCCTGAACAACGGTAGATGATATGAACGTCATCGTTGGAATCTATGTTCATGTCCATGTACATTGGATATCGATTACCAGTTCCAGTGTTTGCAGTGGACCAAGTACCGCTGCTGCCGATGCGCGTCGAGACATCAATTCGATTGGAATATCGGGAAGCAATGACAACATCGTCGTTTGAATTGAGAGCGATTGAGGCCCACTTACCGATGTTGCCCGAAGTGGATACGTTCTCCATTGTCCACGACCCATTCTCGTTGGTAGCATGGACAAGATCGCTTCCATCGTTGTTGTAAAAGGCAATGTGGACCGCATCCTTACCGCTCAAGGCCATGCTCGGATAATGTGCATCTTGGTAGGATGAATCTGAAATGGTGGTGTTGGTCCAACTGCCTCCCTGGTTGGTGTAGTGGTAGAGGATGCCCTGGCTGCTGCCTTGGTCGGATGAAGTGAAGATGAAATGTAAGTTTCCTTGTGAGTCAATGGCCATATCGCTTCCAAACCAATCCAATGAGAGGCCTTTTGCGGCACTTAGGTTGGAAGAAACCCATGAGCCGCTGAGATTGGTGACGTAGCGCAACTGGTTGGTCGAGCTGGCAAAGTAAATGGCATGGACGACGCCGTTTTCGTCAACTTCAACAGAGGGATTGTACCCTGAATTGCTGGTGTTGTCCAAGAAAATCCGAGACCACGTGCCGTTGATGTGGGATTTCACGTGCATGTCGAAGATGTAATTTCCTGAGACGCTCAGTTGCGTGACCGCTACAATGTCGCCGTTTGGTGCGATAGCGGTGTCAATACCGTACCTTGTTCCCGAATTGAGGACGGCGGAGGTGTTGCTCACACCGGACGTCCAACCGTAGTTACTGATGGCGTGCGTGTAGGACATGGTAATGTCCGAGAGGGTACTGTTGACGGCGCCCTCACGACTCGTCGGCGAGACGGTCAACGACCCACCAGCAGCGAGAACCGAGATGTAGATGGAGTCGGAATCGCTACCACCGGTGTTCGTTCCGGTGATGGTGTAAAGGGCGAAGCTTGCCGTAACGTTTGGCGTGCCGGAAATGACGCAGCTCGAACTGAGGGTCATACCAGAAGGAAGCGAAGGGGAACTGCTGCACGACGTCGGCAAGCCGCCACCGGAGAAGGTGATCGGCGTGACGGCGTTCATCGTTTGATTGAGGTAGAGGAGCACATAGTGCGTGCTTCCATCGTTGGTGTAGCTGAAGTTCGGCGTAGGGTCGTTGACGGTGATGGTGATGGTGGTGGAGTTCGAACCAGCAGAATTGTTGGCCCAGATGGTGTAGGTTGTTGTTGTCGAGACGGTGTCAGGCGTACCCCAAATTGTACCGTTGCTGGTCCCGAACGTGAGACCTGAAGGCAAGCTGGGGTTGATGGCCCAGGTGGTCACTCCACCACCGACGTTGGTTGGGTTGAGCGTGAAAATTTCTATGTCCTTGGTGTAGGTATAAGAGGAAGAGGAATAGGAAATATCCGGTGCATTCAGACCAACTTCAAGCCAGATTTGGCCGCTGTAAGATGTGCCAGAAACGTTGGCCCAAACGGTGTAGGTGGCGTTGCTGGCCGTAGCGGTCGGTGTGCCGGTGATGGTGCAGGTGCCGGCCGTCAAACTGAGACCGGTTGGTAGGGAAGGGGAGACCGCACACGTTGCACCGATGACGGCTCCAGACGGATTGATCGTCCACGTGATGTCCGGGCTCAGGGACATGTTGCGGGTGATGAAGGCCCCTTCGACGCTCGGTGTGAGCGTCCAGTTGAGCCCGAGCGTGAAGGTGATGCTGGTCGAACCGCCGCTGTTGTTGGCGTAGACCGTGTAGGTGGCGTTCGCAAGCAGACCGGACGGCGTCCCCCAAATGCTTCCGTTACTGCTTCCGAAGTTGAGGCCTGAGGGGAGCGAAGGCACGATGACCCACGAGGTGACCGCTCCACCGGTGACGGTCGGCGAGACCGTCGTCATCGCTCGGTCGTTGGAAACTTCAACGGTTGAAGGATAGGACACTGAGGCGGCCTGATCGTTGATGGTGATGTTGAATTGGGTAGAGGTTGAACCGCCAGAATTGTTGGCCCAAACGGTGTATGTTACGGCCGTTGTTTGCAAGACCGAGGGTG
>CAXHCG010000198.1:0-3096 GCA_964014905.1 uncultured Candidatus Poseidoniales archaeon
CACTCGAACCTTCGTCGGCAGCGTCAGATGTGTATAAGAGACAGATGCAATGGGTCACGATGAAAGTCTGGGCCATCGAGTGACGTTCCACGCGATGCCTTTCTTGATGCTTGTTGGCGCCATTATGTCCCTTGGGGCTGGGTTCTATCTGCCTCCTTTCGTGCTTCTTTCCGCCGTATTTACGTTGTGTATTTTGGGTTTGAGTCAACTCAAATCAGCGAGATTAAACCCTTCGGATGCGCGATTCGTTCTCGTACCAGCCGTTGTGTTTTGCTTGGGAACCTTGACGGAATACCATCTAGCCCCTGCGTTTTACGACCAAGCCTACCACCTACAAATTTCAAACCGCATCCTCGACGCATGGACGTGGCAACCCACCCACCAAGGCATGGATTACTCCTTCCGCCCAGAGATTGTCTCCGGCATCGCTGCCGTTGAATTGTTTCTGACCGGTAAGGTCACAACCGTGTACGTTGTTCCAACAATGTTGCTCATCACGTCTGCTTGGTCCATCCAACATTTCGCGGAACATTTGACTGACAAGCGATTTGGTTTTCTCGCTGCTGTCGTATTTTGCACCTTCCCGGTCACCATCATGTACGGAAGAACACTGTTGCTTGATACAGCCCTCGCAGGAATGGTCATCGCCACAATCCATCTCCTTATCACAGCAAAAGATCATCAACATCGTGCATTCGTCAGTGTGGGCGTTTTGTCGGCAATTGCTGGCCTTACAAAGTATGCATATCTGTACCTTGGACCTTGGCTTGCGCTCATGCTCTTCGCCACAAAGAAGAAACACCCAGCAAAGTGCATAATCTACGGTTATGTGCCGTTCCTCGTCCTTTTTATGCTGAAAAATCAAATTTGGACCGGCGCTCCGTTCGGCCCACTCCAATCCCAGCTCACTGGGACCATGGCCAGTGTATCTGCGCTTGCTGCCGGAGAAGAAGACTACACTTTTCGACTGTTTCTGGATGGATTCGTTGGTCAATGGTTTGGCCTCGTGCTGTGTTTTGCGATGTACGGATCCGCCCTTTTATTGAAACATAGAAACCGTCCGTTTCTGTTCTTTTGGATCGCAATAGCGCCCGCCATTGTGCTCCACGGTTACATCTTGGACTTCGGTTGGGAGCGCTATTCCACACCGTGGTTAGCGGGGCTTTGCGTTGGCGTCCCCGCTGTTCTTGTTTATTTCAAGGACGAATTCGGTGGTCGTTTTCAGCACATTAAGGCCCCCACAGTTATTCTGTTGCTGGTGTTGTTGACTTCGGTGGAACCTGTCTGGGAGAGAATTGATGAAACGGGGCCCAGTTCTGAACGGTTAAACACCAAACGTTCCAGCTGGGCTGACATTTATGCGGATGTCGGTGGTGACCTCCCCGCCGACGCTGTTTTGCTCACAACGCTTGACATTACCATGGGCTTGCACGCCCAGACACCTGCTTACAGGCATGAGGACCCCGATTACGCCATTCTTCAGGGCATCGAAAAATTCGATGCCAGTCATCTGTTCACGCAACAAAGCGAATACCGGTTTGGCGGACATGTCGATGTCAACATGACCTTGCTGTTTGGTTCCCCCATTGAACCCATTTCCAAATACGAATCCAACGGCTACGTGGGGTACTTGTGGGAAGTGAACGAAACGCGACTCCAAACAGCGAATTATTGGCAAAACACGACCCTCTCAACCACAGGGAATGCGGAGCAAAGTGGTGATTTTTTGTGGCTAGAGAACGGCGCTCAAGCCGAAATACCTGATTCTACGGCCATACGAGCCATTTACGAAACCTCCGCTGAAAAAAACCTCGATGAAATGATCATGATGCTGGCTACCAACCGGTCAAGCCTGCTTTGTGGAACCGTTTCAGATTGCTCTGCGTACGATCGGAACGCACGATTGGATACAAACTGGGCTGTGTGGCTGGTTCATGGAGATGAGTGATCACCAACGCCCGACTGAAGGTACAGCATCACCCAAGAAGAGGATGATCTCCCAGCACGGCCCTTGCGCTTTCAATAAATTGAGAGAGGTCAAGTTCGCTTCGAGCCAGGTATCGTTCAGCCTGGAGCGCCATGTCCAACTTATCGAGGGAGCGAACAAAGACGGCCTCTGGTGTCAACTGTGATTCGTATTCATCCAGCAGTGGAACCCATTCTGGCGCCAATCGGCCCATCGCTGCACGTTCGTCCTTGGCCTTGGATGAGCGGTCGTCGTGCGGTGTCAAATCCCCAACAACAACTTCGGGAAGGTCGTGAACGAGGCACAGGGTCAGGACACGCTCGAGGTCGAGTTCGGGGGGGCACAGTTTCAGAGCAAGAATCGCCATACCCCATGAATGAGCAGCCACGGATTCGGGAGCCTCCACTCCGGCATTGACCCACCCTTGCCGTTGCACATCCTTGAGCCCAAGATAGGCGATAAGGTCGTCTCGCATGGTGGTGGCTTGAAGCGTGGGTTCAAAACCTCACCTCCGCAAGTGCCTCCATGGCCGGTCGAGTACCCGCATGGTGGGACGAAGCCCACACCCACCTTGCAAAGGATGAACTCCTTGGCCCGGTTGTTGAACAATTTGGACCTCAGGGCATCACCAGTCGCGAGGATTTGTTCCAAACACTCGTCAGGTCCATTGTCGGTCAACAAATTTCTGTCTTGGCCGCGGATGCGATTTGGGGGCGTCTTGTTGACCATCTGGGGGACGTCACACCCAAGGCCGTCCTCAACACCGACCAGCCAAGCATTGCGGCGTGTGGCGTCACCCGGCCAAAAGCCAGCTACATCTACGGCCTAGCCGAACAGTCCGAGACCCTGTTGAATCAACCGTGGGACGAGATGACCGATGAAGCCATCATGAAGCACCTCGTAGCGTTTCGAGGCATCGGCCCTTGGACAGCAGAAATGCTGTTGATGTTCCATTTTCTCCGCCCCGACGTGTTCAGTTTGGGCGACATCGGCCTGATACGTGGAACGCAACGCTTGGTTCCCGAAGCCGAATCTAAAGAAGCAGTCGGGCAAATTGCCGAGCGATGGCGCCCGTATCGAACGGCCGCAGCGTGGTACCTTTGGCGTATCCTGGACCCAGTTCCAGTAGA
>CAXHCG010000199.1:0-3071 GCA_964014905.1 uncultured Candidatus Poseidoniales archaeon
GTGCATGGCGTTTGTGACCGTGTCGTAAGGGTTGCCAGCCTCGTCCGACCCCGAGACCCACACGTCAACGGTGTAAGATGGAAGGAGCGTTGTGGCTCCAGAGTCCGTCAAATCAAGCGCACCGCTCCAGTAAAATTGTTGACCGAAGGGTGTGATGTCCGGGAGAAGCACACTTCCTCGAGATATTTCAGCCTCACCGGCTTTTACCCGGTAGTGAAGAACAGCCGCTTCACCGACATCAAACCCGTTCTCGTCGTTGGTGATCAGGATGACTTCAAGGTGGTCTGCCTCTCCAATTGAAAGCGGTGAACCTCCCTCAACACCGTTCAAGGTGATGCTGTCGATGGTTGGGCGTGCGTTGTCAACAGCAAGGCGCACCCTTGGGGAAAAGTCGGTTTCATCAAGTGCAAACCCTGGCATGTCGTCCATGCTCAGCCGCATATCAAGACGGCCCGAGCGGACCGCAGGGACGAGGAGGTCAAGGCTGAATTCCCCGTCGTCTCTGGTGGATGTTCTCCAGTTGTTTTCAAAGTCACCAAACACCACATCGAACGCACCAGCAGGTGCAGGAGTTTCAGCTTCCGAGAAGAGAACACGGCCGGAAACACGCAAGGGCTGGCCAGCGCCGATGATGGTCTCGAAATTTTCATCGTTGTAGTGGTTCTCACTGTTCCGAAGTTCAATGGCTCGAATCTTACCGGGTTGCGTGTCAAACCGGAAATCGTTGTCCAAACTCCACCAGTCATCGCCGAGTCCCTCTTCAACCTCAAAGCAGGGCGTAATCTCGTTGTCATTGCACGGCATGTCCGTCACCCTTACACGTGGCAGGAAGTGAGCCTCCCCATCGGTGTCGTACGCCTCAGGGAACATCCACGTCAACTGGAACCGAGCCTGAATGATGATCACGGAATCGTTGCTCTCCTCAAGGCTGACCGAGGAATAGAGGTTGGACACGGCAATGTTGTCTGAGCCCGAGGTCATGACGGCGATTGGAGCACCATCATGACCTTCAGCGAGGGAAATGAACATCGAGGATTCGTCGTCGTCGAGGTTGCCTCCAAGGGCGACTTGGACGTATTGAATGTCCTGCCAACCGTTGAGGTCACTCAACTTGATTTGTGCCGTGTATGGAATACCTGGGTGAAGCGGTTCGTAGTCGTCGTGGCCGAGGATGGAGGAATTGCCAAGATCAACCTCAGGTTCAAATTCTTGACGAATAAAGTACGTGACCAAGTCCGCATCCCAGTCGGGCTGAACTTCGCCCGGTCGATACCCACAAGTGATGGAGGAAGCGGGGCAAACAGGGCCTTTGCCCATCGCAATTTCATTGTCTTGCTCATCCGAACCCGACACGTAAAAGGAGATTCGCTGCTTGTGAAGCAGCATGGAATCATCGATGAGTCCCTCAAAGATGTTGAGCCCACCGGCCTTTGTCTCAGGCGATGAAAGCGTTTTCATTTCGTATTCGTCTTCGTTCGGCAGGCCATCAAAGTTGTAATCGGTGCATCCGATGGCATCGCTTGCCTTGCAACCCACCCAATAGTGCAAGTTCAACTGACGCGGGGGGTCAACCGAATCTTGAACAACGATGGAGACGGATTGACCAACGCCGGTTGAACCAGCGGCCCGTTCTTCACCGTCCATCGGTGTAGCGCTGAGCACAAGAGGAGAGTTTCCGTCAAGAATGAGCCGAATGGTGTTGTAGTTGGGATTCGTGTAGGTTGAACCGTTTTCCAAGTTGACCGCTTGAACATAGAAGATCATGCCACCGGGTGCAGATTCAATCGGTGATGTAAACGTCATGTTGTAAGCCCCAAAGGCGGGGTTTACTTCTTCGTAAAGGACGGAGGGTTCACCCATGGGGTCGCCGTCAAAGGTGACGTTTTGCCCAACAACACGCAATGAGAAACTACCGGCAGGCGGCATAAGTTGTGAGTCCTGGAAGTGAATGGACCCGCTAAAGCTGAGGTTGAACCCGCCGCGAACCCAATCCATCGGGAAGAGCTGGCGACCAGTTTCCTCCCAAACACGGAGGCCGTCCAACTGGACATCGTTTTCAACGACGAGCTCCATTTCAGAACTGGTCCACTGGTCAACAGCAACGCCGAGGTCGTCTTCAACAGAAATCACGGCCTCTGTGCTGCTTTCATCGTTCCAAGACCAATTGACTTTGGTCGGCATCCAAACCGATACAACGCCATCGCTGTCCTCCATTGAGGTGCAATTGGCGGCATCAAAGGTCACGATGCCACCGGCGTCTGAATTGACCGTGCATGAATCACCGCGCTGCCACGTGAAGTTGGGGTTTTCACCGTAGGCGTGCTCGATCGCGATGACGGCCTTGGTGACGTGGTCAACATCGTCCCCGGGGGCAACCCTCGTGATGAAGTTCCTGTACAATCCATCGGGCGCGGCTAGGCCTCCTTCGAAAGAAGCGCCCACCGCTCGGGTTTGCATGGCGTACGTGATGTCAATGTTCGAAATCTTCACGCGTCCGGAACTGGCTGCTTTGACAGCAATTGGGATTTCAACAATGCCATCACCGTTTTCAGGAATGTGGTCATTGAACGCGTCAACAAGGGTAGGGGCTTTCTTTACAATCGCACCGATGGGAGAATCATCCGATGCGACAACGGACGACTCGTTGAGGAATATATCCGATTCCCAGTCGTAGGTCCCATCCCCGCCAACATCAAGCATTGGACGGTCGGGGTAGCCTTCCTCGTATTCGAGCACAAATCGGTCGAGGGTTGGGGTGATGTCAGCGTTGGTGCTCGTAAAGAAGGCAGCGTACCGAAGGGTGTTTCCTGCTGCGTCGGTTGAGAAACTGGTTTCTTGGTTGTTGCTCGCATCGAGCCAGGTGCTTCCATTGTCGTTGGAAACAACGACGCTCAAGGTCGTTCCAGAAGGAACGTCTGCCGTCCATTGGGGGCGCACCTTACCGACTTTGGTCCCCGTGTTGAAGTGAGGAGAAATCCAATCACCAGAGGTCTCGTAATCCGTGCTGTATTCAATGTCAACCCACCACGAAACAGCCGTGGAACCGATCAGTTGAGCTTTCCACACCAGTT
>CAXHCG010000200.1:0-3055 GCA_964014905.1 uncultured Candidatus Poseidoniales archaeon
GGCTCTCAAGGAAGCGAGGTTCATTCGCCGAGCGTCTCATCGCTTTCGCAGCGGTAGAAGGCATCTTCTTTTCCGGATCGTTTTGTGCGATCTTTTGGCTCAAGAAGCGTGGCCTCATGCCAGGTTTGACCTTTTCAAACGAACTCATTTCCCGCGACGAAGGCCTTCACTGCGACTTTGCTTGCTTGCTTCACAGCAAGTTGATTCGAGGCGCTGGAGAAAACGTCATTCGGCGCATCATCGCCGAGGCTGTGGAGATTGAAATTGAATTCGTGACCAAGGCCCTCCCTGTGAACCTCATTGGAATGAACGCCGACCTCATGCAACAATACATTCAGTTCGTGGCCGACCGCCTTCTTGTCCAACTTGAATGCTCGAAGATCTACAACGTTGGCAACCCCTTCCCATGGATGGAAATGATCTCCATGCAAGGAAAAACCAATTTCTTCGAGAAGCGTGTGGCCGAGTACCAAAAGGCAGGTGTCATGGACAGCGCTTCCCTCGGAAGCGTCCAACAGCGATTTTCTGTTGACGAAGACTTTTGAACCGTACGCGGAGAAGGAAAGACATCACGCTCTCAAATGAACACCGGAGGAGGAATGAATTATGGCCATGCAAGTTGTTAATCGAAAAGGCGAGCGAGAAGATGTACGGTTTGATGCCATCCACGAGAAACTGGTGAAACTGGCCGAGGGACTGAACCCGGTGTGGGTCGACCCCGGCCACGTCACGAAGTTGACGATCGAAGGTCTCTATGACGGCGTTACAACCCGGGAGTTGGATCAACTCGCCGCCGAGACCTCAGCCTCCTTGGCCTCACACCACCCTGACTACAGTCGGCTAGCAGCGCGCATCTGCGTCGATGATCTTCACCGTTCAACGAAGGAATTGTTCACCGACGTCATCACCGACCTCCGAGAGTACATCGACCCTGAATCCAAGAAGCACGCTCCCCTCATCTCCGAAGAGGTCTACGAGATCATCATGGCCAATGCAGATTTGCTCAACAGCCGCATTGACTACGGTCGAGACCACAATTACGATTACTTCGGGTTCAAAACGCTCGAGCGTTCCTATTTGCTCAAACTTGACGGCGAGGTCGCAGAGCGCCCACAACACATGCTGATGCGCGTCGCCGTGGGTATTCACCACGCCAACATCGAGAAGGCCCTCGAAACCTATGACCTGATGAGTCAAGGCTACTTTACGCACGCCACGCCGACCCTCTTCAACTCCGGCACCCCAATGCCTCAGATGTCCTCGTGCTTCCTGCTCACCATGCAAGATGACTCCCTTGACGGCATCTACGACACGCTCAAGCAGTGTGCCCTGATTTCCAAGTCAGCTGGAGGGATTGGCCTTTCAATTCACCACGTTCGTTCAAAGGGGTCCTACATCAAAGGCACCAACGGGACGTCCAACGGCATCGTTCCAATGCTTCGTGTGTTCAACGATACCGCTCGATACGTCGACCAGGGCGGTGGCAAGCGCAAAGGTTCCATCGCGATCTACCTCGAGCCTTGGCACCCAGATGTCCTTCAATTCCTCGACCTGAAGAAGAACCACGGAAAGGAAGAGATGCGCGCTCGAGACCTCTTCTACGCCATGTGGACGCCCGACTTGTTTATGCAACGCGTTGAGGACAACGGCGACTGGTCGTTCTTTTGCCCCAACGAGTGCCCGGGTCTACAGGACGTGTACGGTGCCGAGTTCAAGGCCATGTTTGAAGACTATGAGCGCCGAGGTATGGCTCGAGAGACCCTTCCTGCCCGAGTGGTTTGGGACAAGATTGTTGAAGCTCAAATTGAAACCGGTACGCCTTACATGCTGTACAAAGACGCTGCGAACGAGAAATCCAACCAAAAGAACATCGGAACGATCCGTTCCTCCAACCTTTGCACTGAAATCATGGAGTACACAGCCAAGGACGAAATTGCTGTTTGCAACCTCGCTTCCATTGCGCTTCCCAAGTTCGTAAACATGAACGAAGGCGTCTTCGACCATCAACTACTCTACGACGTAACGTACCACGCTACGGGCAATCTAAACCGTGTTATTGACGTGAATTACTACCCCGTTGAAGAAGCACGAAACTCCAACATGCGCCACCGCCCAATCGGGCTTGGTGTTCAAGGATTGGCGGACGTCTTCGCCATGCTGAAACTTCCCTTTGAGGGCCCGGCGGCCCGTACCCTGAACAAGGATATTTTCGAAACGATCTACTTTGCTGCCTGCACGGCGTCCAAGGACGCTGCTGTGGCCGAAGGAGCCTACTCTACCTTCCAAGGTTCGCCTGCCAGCCAAGGTCTGCTTCAGTTTGACCTCTGGGGCATGGGTGAGCACAGCGGACGCTGGGACTGGGATTCCCTCAAAGTTGAAATCATGGAAAAGGGCATGCGAAATTCACTTTTGCTCGCTCCGATGCCAACCGCCTCCACCTCCCAAATTTTGGGCAACAACGAGTGCTTTGAGGCCTTTACGTCCAACCTCTATGTTCGCCGAACCCTCTCGGGTGAATTCGTTGTGCTCAACAAGCACCTCGTTCGTGACCTTATCGCTGAGGACATGTGGAGCCTAGAGATGAAAGACGACATCCTGCGCCACAAAGGTTCCATCCAGGGCCTTCACCGGATTCCTGAGCACATTCGCGAGCTTTACAAAACAACATGGGAAATCAAGCAAAAGCATGTGCTGGACATGGCAGCTGATCGTGGCGCATACATTGACCAAAGTCAGTCGCTCAACATTCACATGGTGGACGCCAACCCTGCAAAGGTGACATCGATGCACTTCTATGGCTGGCGACAAGGGCTCAAGACCGGCATGTATTATCTACGAACCAAAGCCGCTGCGGACGCGATTCAGTTCACCGTCGAAGCGGCAAGCAAGGACGACCAAACCGTCGGTGGTCTCGCTGAGCGAGCCGACGACGCCGACAGCCTCGAAGCCATTGCGTGCAGCCTTGACAGTCCCGATGACGACTGTTTGATGTGCGGAAGTTGATGGAAACGGAAAGGTTCGCCACCCGTCGGTGAATCTTGAAAAGCCCCCGCGC
>CAXHCG010000201.1:0-3035 GCA_964014905.1 uncultured Candidatus Poseidoniales archaeon
ACACTCGAACCTTCGTCGGCAGCGTCAGATGTGTATAAGAGACAGGTTTTGGGCCACTGAAAGATGGGGGTAGAGCACGGGTTGCTGAAACAGCATGGTAATGTTCGGGTGAAGTTCACCGTTTGCGAGCTGTGCTCCGTTCAGACGACGACGTCCTTCATCAAGCGATTCTAAACCACAAATGGTTCGAAGCAAGCTTGTTTTCCCACAACCGCTTGGTCCCAAAATCGAAACAATCTCGCCTCGCTCTAACTGAAGATTGAGGTCATCGAAAAGGCTGACAACACCGTAGCGTTTTGCCCCGCCCACGAGTTCAAACATCATCGGAACCTCCCCGGGTTCTCAACCGTTCGTTGAGTCCTAAAATGATGAAGGTGATGAGCATAAGCATCGAAGCCAACGCCATGGCGGTTGGCATGACGACCGGATCAAATTTCGGTCGACCCGCTACCGTATCAACCATGATTGACAGCGTGTCCCACGAACCAACCCGAACAACGAGGTAACTCGCCCCAAACTCTCCCAATGAAAACGCCAGGCAGAGTGAGGCCGCCATGGTCATGGTCGGCAAGAGAAAGGCGCCTTTGCTGTGCCACCATAATCGAAACGAGGACATCTGGAGCAATTGCGCTTGTTGCGCATAGATTCCGTCGATTCGCTCCATGGCCGGCACGAGAAGGCGAATGACGAATGGAAGAACCAACATGATGTGGGGCAGCGCAGGCAGGTAAGGGAACCTGAAGAGGTCGGGGTACCACCTCAACATGCCAACGACGATGCCAAGCCCTACAACCACGGCCGAGACGGACAGCGGAATCATGCACAGCGAGTCAACCACGCCGGCGGTTTTCCGATGCCCTCGCTTCCGAAGGGTCGTGAGAGCCGAAGCCACCCCGTATCCAAGTGGGAGAGCAACAAGAACCGTGATGCCCGCATAGGTGAGGGAGTTTCCGATGGCTTCCATGAGCGTGATCGTCGAACGATCGCCGGCCACAGCCCTCTGCCACCCCGCCAGCGTCCACCTGAACCCCTCACCGGCATCGCCTCGCATGCGGAAGGATGCGACGATCACGGAAATGTAAGGCGTCATGCTCAGGACGACGACGCTACCCACACCCAAGATCCATTTCAGCGGCGGTGCACCGCGCTGGGCTCGGTTGCTGGATTCGTCGTTTAGGGAGAGGACGTGACTGTGCTTTCGCTCAAATCGTCCTGCACCCCACAGCATCAACAGCATCAGCAACATCTGAACGCCAGCAATGGAAAGGACAGCGAGGCTTGTGTCTGTTCGGTAACCCTCAATGCCAGCGGAGCCTCCGAGATCGGCGAGCAGCGATTCAAGGGTGTGGCGACCGGGCGTTAGCCATCGGACAAGGGCAAAGGACGTGAACGAGAAAAAGAACGTGTAGGTTGCAGCAACGGCCACGGCCGGTCCAAGCATTGGCGCCCACAACGTTCGGAGCCGACTCAGGGGGGTTTGTCCCCCCGGCAACAGACGCAATTGTTCCTCCCAACTCGGGTCGAGTTGGGCAACCACCGGCTCGACAAACCGAATCATAAGGGAGATGTTGAACCATGCATGTGCGAGAATAAGTGCAGAAAACTGCCCGAAATGCACGCCTTCGGCGTACCATTCACTCGGGTTGGTGATGTTGCTGTGTTCACTTCGAAAATCAAGACCGATCATCTGTACCCAGCCCCCTTCCGAGAACATAGCGAGGAAACCCACGGCAGCAACAACCGGAGGCGTGACAAACGGGAGGTAGAGGAGGGTTCGTTGCAGCCGTATTCGTTTCCAGCGGTACCGCCCCATGGCCCAAGCCACCGGTAAGCCTACGGCCACCGTCAGCATGGTTGAAGCAACGGCTTCGACCATTGAAAACCGCAACGCTTCTGATGCACCGTTCTGCTCAAAGAACAACCGAAGGGCCTCAATCATGCTGGTGTCGGTCACGTCTTGCAGGCGGAAAGCCGCCAGACCAAGGGGCACGACGCCGAGTGCGATCACGCCCAACAGCAGGGCCCATTGAGCAGGGTGCAGACCCGAGCGGATTTCGCTCAAGCTACGCAACATCGTTGCAACGCCTCACCGTGTGGCGTCTTGCCACGCGCTGAGCCATCCATCCATATCTTGGCCAATGCGTTGAGTGGTGATTTCTGCGTTCAATTCTGGTGTGTCGGTATGGTGGGCGTAGCCATCGGTTTCGGGCCACGTTGCGTCGATGAGAACCGACTGCATGAGGTTGTTTTCAGGCATGTTTCTGTTGACGTCCTCCGAAAGCAAGTAGGCCAGGAACGCATTGGCTCCGTCGACTTCGCTCGCTCCGTTCACAACGGCTGCGTATTCAACCTGGTGGAACGTTGTGCGCGGAAGCGTCAAGGACGTCGATTTCGTCCAGTTGCTGCCGTAAAAAGCCTCAACACCCGGTGAGTGGCAATAGGAGACCGTCATGGCGGCGTCGCCAATGTGGCCCTCAACCCATTCACCGTATCCTCCGCTGTAGTGGATTTCGTAGGCTTCTGTCCATCCGGAGGTGAAGATGGCTCCGTTGGCAGCAACGGCCTCCCACCAATCAAAGGCGTCGACCGTGGCATTGTCGTCGTTTTCGAAGTAATCAACGGTCGCAGTCATGAACGCTCGACCTGGCGAGGATGTGAGTGGGGAAGGGAAGGCGATGAGCCCGTCCCACTCGGGTTCTGTCAGGTTCCACAGACTGGTCGGCACGGTTAGGTTCTCTCCATCAACGCGACTTTCATCGTAGTTGAGGCAAACGTCTCCGCGGTCAAACGGAACCGCGAGGGGTCCGTTGTACGGGTTCAAGGCCGAGCTGGAGACGGCTGAAACATCGGTGCTGTGCTCTTGCAGCAATTCAGCGTTGAGGGCCGTTTGCAAGTAGGTGTTGTCCAGGCCGATGGCAAGATCAAACTGAGGTGCGTTTTGGGTCTGCAAGAGTTGTTCCAAAATACCTCCTGCGTCATCGGCTTTTACCTGTCTCTTATACACATCTGACGCTGCCGACGAAGGTTCGAGTGTA
>CAXHCG010000202.1:0-3017 GCA_964014905.1 uncultured Candidatus Poseidoniales archaeon
CGTAGCGTCGGCTCATGCCTCAAGCCCGGACTCTCGCCTTTTGAAGGAATGTTTTTGTCTCATTTCTTTTCTTTTCCAAACAGACACGAAGGAGGCCTACGACACTCCACACATTGAGTCGGGGCATGGAAAATTCTGGCGGAAATACCGGCGAAAATACGGGGAAACGCCGTACTTTCGTTCAGGGTTATCGGCGAACCTGTTATCAACGGGTGGAGGGACGCCGTGGTGGGAAGGCTGCTTTTTGACGGTTGTTGACGACATCATTGAACAGGCGAATGGGCTTGATGTTTGGGCTCAATACGCTCTTGGTCTCGGGGTGACCGTCGTCGTTCTCGGCATCGTTCATTTTTTGATGAAGAAGGTCATTCTTGACTTTGTCAAAGCTACCGCCTTTACCTGGGACGACCACCTGTACCGACCGGTCACCCAACGCCTCTACACCTTTATTCTCCTCGTTGGCATTCAACTCACGCTGTTGTGGATTCGTGGCGATGAAGAAGAACTCAACGCTGCTCTCGACCCGTTGTTCAGCGCTGCCTACATCTTGCTGACCGCCTCCCTGGCCAGCGTAGCGGTCAAGGTCATGATTCCCGTGATCATCGACAAATTCTCAAATCCCTCTACCGTCACGGTATCGGGTAGCAACTCACTGGTGATTTTCCTACTACGAGCTGCCATTTGGTTCGGCGGTCTTTACCTTGCCTTGGATGAACTCGGCTTCGAGTTGATGGGTTTGCTCGCCTCCTTGGCGGTCTTTTCCCTCATCATCGGTCTGGCCATGCAACAGACGCTTGGAAACATCGTGAATTCGTTCATGCTCGCCCTTGACCAGCCGTTCGAAGTCGGCGACCGCATCGAAGTTGACGGCCACCTTGGTTCGGTCGTCTCGGTCGGCATTCTTTCGACCAAGGTGCTCACGATTGGCGAAAACCTCGTCGTGATTCCCAACAACAACCTCGTGAATTCCACCGTCATCAATCACGCCCGAGGTGGAGGCGACGGACAAGGCCGACGTATTTCTCTCGTGCTTGACGTCGGCGTGGAATACGATGAGGACATCTCTCACGTCAAGTACACCACGCTCCAACTCTTGCGTGAATGCCCGTTCATCATTGAAACGCCGGAGCCCCGCGTCCTCCTGAACGAACTTGGGGACTACGCCAAGATTTTCCGCATGTACGCTTGGGTTGAGGACTACTCCGACGAATTCGTCGCCAAAGATTGGCTGTTCAAGAACATCGCCGAGCGCTTCGAGGCTGAAGGCATTGGCATCCCGTTCCCAACCGCCGTGGAGATTGGAGCGACCCTCAAGTCGACCTACAACAAGCAACGCAAAGCCACCAATGTGCGCCGTGCCCGCTTGCAGATGATCAAGGAAGACAAAGCCCTGGAACGAGAGCGTGCTGAGGCCAAGTGGGAAATTGAAGCCATCACTGAGAAACTGAAAGACCCCGAATTGGACCGTACCGAACGCAACGGACTGGAAGAATCCCTGCGTGAACTCAACCGTGTCCTAAGCATGTTTGAGGCCGGCGACAGTTGACGTAGAACCCTCATGAATTCCCCCGCAAAGCGACAGAAACCGGAGGGTTCGGGTTCGGCGCATTTATGTAGAGCGACCCGTTCATGATAGACATGGCATCTGCCGACCTGCGCTATATGCAGATCACCATCATGCCTGAGACGGGAGCCACTCTCCCTGGCTGGGCCCTCATGCAATCCTTTTCCTCCGTGGAATTCCTCTCGCACATCAGCACCGTGGGCGGCAACATGCGCTGCCTCATACGTGTTGAATACGAAAACGAGGCGGTCCTGAATCAAATTCCTCCATCCCTTGAAGTGCTCGATGTGATCGAGAAAAGCCCCAAGGCCGCGCTGCTCGAAGTGGTCACAAAGGGGCCACTCCCTCGTGTTTTTGCTGCTTTGGAACACGTTTGGTGGGTCTCCCCAACCTACCTCTCCTCGCACGGATTCACCGTGACCATTCGCGGCACGAAGGAAGCCCTCCGTGCGGCGCGAAAAGGCCTTTCAGAACTGTTGGGCGAGAGTTACAAGATGAAGCTGGGAGCTGAATCGGCCCACACCTCTAATTTCCTGGAATTGCTTCCAGAAAAACAACGCAACGTGCTCGACGAGGCCATCAAGATGGGTTACTACGACCGGCCACGCCGATGCACACAGCGCGCTATCGCCGACGCGTTAAACATCAAGCAAGCCACGGTAAGCGAGCATCTGCAATCCGCAGAATCGTCCATCATTCACGCCTTTGTTAAGGACCATTGAGGTCAAAACACGGTGAAACCTATGATAACAGGGTGAGAGTATAATGGCCGCCTCCCAGCGTCAGGGAACATGTCCAGCGGACGCTTTGCTGAAGTACGAACACCAATCATCCTCTCCATCCTGATGGTGCTGATGACCCAGGTCGGTTATCTTGAATCAATGAATCCGTGGACGAGCGACGAAGAAACGCTGGACGAGACCAACGACGTTCTCGAAACGGGCGGCTCTGGCTCGTCCTTTGCATATGCGAACAACAAGGTGTCTGCTGGATATCAGCACACCTGCGCCATTCTTGACAACGGCGACCTGAAGTGCTGGGGGTATGACGACCACGGACAGTTGGGCGATGGTGGAACCAACACGGACACCAACGCACCTTCATCCACAGCGATTGACCTCGGCACGGGCCGAACGGCCGTTTCGGTTTCTGCTGGAGCATACCACACCTGCGCCATCCTTGACAACGGCGACCTGAAGTGTTGGGGATACGACAACTACGGACAGTTGGGCGATGGTGGAACCAACACGGACACCAACGCACCTTCATCCACAGCGATTGACCTCGGCACGGGCCGAACGGCCGTTTCGGTTTCTGCTGGAGCATACCACACCTGCGCCATCCTTGACAACGGCGACCTGAAGTGTTGGGGGTCGGACCAATTCGGACAGTTGGGCGATGGTGGAACCAACACGAACACCAACGCACCTTCATCCACAGCGATTGACCTCGG
>CAXHCG010000203.1:0-3006 GCA_964014905.1 uncultured Candidatus Poseidoniales archaeon
AGTCTCGATCGGACACGTGGGTCAAGGAAATCGGTGAATTTGAGGTCGTTGGAAATGCCAATAACGCACGAACGGGCTGTTTTGAGGGAGTCGTTCATGCTGGTTAGATTGTACAACAAATCGTCTCCTGCCTTCCGCACCAAATGGTCAATTTCGTCGAGGACGATCACAAACACCCCGCCCCGTCGGTCCATCCGACGAACAAGTTCGTTGAACACTCGGTCAGTGGGCCAACCGGTGAAGGGGATTTCATCCCGCTCAAATTCTTCGAGCAAGGAATTTCCGATGTGACTCAGGACCCGGTATTGCGTGTCGATTTGTCGGCAATTGACCATGATGGATTCAACCTTGCGATTCATGGTCTGACCTTTTGCTTTGAGGTGGTGGCAGACATAATCGGTTACCGCTGTTTTTCCAGCGCCGGTCACGCCATAGAGCGTCATGTTACTTGGGATGTGGCCTTTGAGGGCCTCCCAAAGGTTGTACGAAATCTTCTCAATTTCTTCCTGCCGGTGAGGAAGTTGCGTGGGTCGGTAATTATGGCGAAGGTGCTCCTTGTTTTTGAAGAGCGTTTTTTGTGAAACGAATTTGTCAAAGATGTTGGTCTCCATCAAATTCACCTCCTTATTTATACCTCGGTCAAGTGAGTCAACAAGCGACCCACTGCCATGAGTTGCCTCAGTCCGAGTCCCCCTTATATGCCTGTCCACGGGAGCAGATGGAGGGCGTTAATTTTGCGAAGAGGGCACTCCTCACTTTCGGATATAAAGACCGAGCCCCAACTCAAAAATGAACACTTTTTGTTCCGGGATTATCGTTGCCTTGTGTGAACCGCCCACACCGCTCCATCCCACACGATGCGGTCTTGGTCTCGAAGATGGTGAACGTGGTCAGGAAAAACTGGAAACTCCGCTTCCAAGACGGTCGGGTAGGCGGATGCATCGTCGATGTAGGTGTGCGTCAAGCCCAGGGGGGTCGAACAGCGTTCTGAAAACGCTCGCACGTCTTTGGGTTTGTGATGGTGTGCGGACGGCACCCAATCGGGGAACCCCATTTCTAAAATGGCGAATTTGGAACGCTCGATGGCGTTGTACAACAATTCGCACGGCCCCGAGTCTCCGCTGTGCACAAACGAAGCTCCGCTTGGGTGATCAAACCGGTAGCCATGGGGTTCAACCGCCTCGTCATGGAGCACCTCAAAGCGCTCCCAACTCCAACCGTCATCCAGCGTTCCGTTGGCGTCCATGACCCAGTGAACATGCTCAATCATGCTGTCGAGCGATCCGGGAAAAGCGAGTTGACAGAGGTGCGTGAGGCGTTCTTTGACAAATGGCGTGCCAACCACCGTCAAGGGGTTGCTTCCTTCCCGGTCGGAAATGTATTTTCGCTCAAGAAGGAGAAAAGGGAATCCGAAGACGTGGTCTCCATGGACGTGGGTGATGAAGATGGTTCGTACGTCTGCGGGCGTGTATCCGTTTCGGCGCATACCGGCCAAGGCTGTGGGCGGCGCATCGATGAGGTGAATTCCATCCAAGAGGGCGAAGGAATGATGTCGCCCATGTGGAAGAAAGGCGTTGCCCGTTCCGAGCATTTCGATGCGGTGCGCCATGCACGGCCCAGTGCGCTTGAGGTCTTGTTATAATCGGTTGCAAAGGCGACCGCTGAACAACCATTTCCGAACCTTCAATTACCCCCGCCGGTAGGGACCAACGCCCTGCTCGGGCGGTGGTGCCCTTATGGCTAACAACAACGATAAGTCGCTGGCTATCCTTTTCGGATCCCAAACTGGAAACGCAGAAGAACTCGCTGACAACACCAAAAAATTAGCGGACAAGGCAGGTCTTGAATCGCAAGTCTTTGACATGGACGGCTTTGGCGCCGGCGACCTCGGGAAGTACAAGCGAATCCTCATCATCACGTCCACATGGGGTGAAGGTGACATGCCCGACAACGCCGAGGACCTTTGGGGGGCGGTCTGCGACACCTCGCCTGCGCTGAACGGCGTTCACTATTCGGTCTGTGCCATCGGGGATACATCCTATGACGAATTTTGTCAGGCAGGCATTGACTGGAACAACAAATTACTGGAACTCGGCGCAAACAGAACCACCGAGATTCAACTTTGCGATGTTGATTATGAGCCCGAATGGCAACAATGGGTCGACAAAGCTGTCCCCGCGATGGCTGCCTTGCAAATCTCGGTCGCAGAGGTGGAAGAAGAGGCGGCTGAGGAACCAGCCGTGGTTGAAGAGGCCAAGATTGAGAAGGCCAACGACAAATCACCTTGGAGTGCAAAGAAACCCTACATGACCCAAATTACCGAGAATTACATTCTCAACGGAGAAGGGTCAAGAAAAGAAACCCGCCACGTCGTTTTTGCCCTTGGAGACTCAGGTCTCGACTACAAGGTCGGCGACGCTCTCGGTGTTATTCCCGAGAACCCACCTCACATCGTCGAGGAGCTCTTGGACGTCCAAGGCTGGGACCGAGACACCGTTGTTTCAACCCATAACGGCGAACGCACACTCTACGATGCGCTCAAGAAAGACTACGAAGTTCACATGGCGAACAAGAAATTCGTGAAGTCGCTCGCCGACAAGGTCGTTTCCACTGGCTTGACGATTTCGATGAACATCGTGTCACGGACGCGAAACGAATCGACGTGGACGGCATCAGGCGACCAAGGTTCGCTTCAAGTCCTCCTGCCGTCGGTGCCTTCAGCGGACCCCGTTGCGCAGGTTGAGGCCATTACCGTGGATACAAAAGCCATCGAAGATTACCTCTGGACCCGAGACTACATTGACATCATGAGGGAATTTGAGGTAAGCTATTCTCCAGATGAATTCCTCGAACTCGCTGATCGCCTGAAGCCGCGTCTCTACTCAATCGCTTCTTCTCACGATGCACACCCTGGATTTGTCGAGTTGACCGTGGGCATCGTTCGATTCGAATACAACGACCGGCCACGGGGTGGACTATGCACACAATTCATGGCCGATGAAGTTG
>CAXHCG010000204.1:0-3003 GCA_964014905.1 uncultured Candidatus Poseidoniales archaeon
ACGCGATTATCAGCGGTCTCGTGGGCTCGGAGATGTGTATAAGAGACAGCCTGAGTCGTAGGCTCGGCACGTCCACTTCTTTGCCATCCATTGACTTCAACGAAGTGGATTGTCCTACCGAAAGCAAACGGCATTCATACCCGTCAAATTCAATTTCGCCACCCTTATTCTATAGAATTGGAAAACATTGCGCACGCCAAGAAAAAGCAAAGGATATTTCGCTGCCGCATCACAACGGTTCTTCAACGAAGCCAACCAACTCGTTGTCATGCAGGTGGTCTGGCTCAAGCACGACCTGCGTTTCGCCGATCATGCCCCGTTGCATGCGGCACTCAGTTCGGGTGAGCATGCTCTCCTTCTGTACGTCGTTGAGCCTGAACGGATGGAGCAGCCCGACGAATCAATGCTTCACGTTTCGTGGGACCTCGCCAACGCTCGGTCGCTTCTTGAACAGGTGGAAGCGCTGGGCGGAACCATGCACATTCGAATCGGTAAGCCCGAGGAGATTCTCGCGACGATCAACGATGAGGCGAGCATCACCCACCTTCACAGCCATGAGGAGTCTGGCCTGCAGTGGTCGTGGAATCGGGACAAGCGGGTAGCAGCGTGGTGCAAAAGCACAGGAGTTGCATGGGATGAATGCCCTTGGAACGGCGTGGTGCGACGCCTGAAGGACCGAGACCGGTGGAACAGCATACGAAATCGGCGCATGGTGGAACCGCTTTTAGATGCGCCAACCCACCTCCCACCGCATCCAATCCTCCGATGCATCGATGAGACCAAAGGCATGTTTTCATTGTTCACCGATCTCGTCAAGACACCGCTCGAAGCAGGAGAAAAAGCAGCCCATGCATGGCTCAGTTCCTTCCTCAGCACCCGATTCAGGGACTATCTGCCCACCATCTCCAACCCGGCCACCTCGCCCGAAGGTTCCTCAAGGTTGTCCGCCTACCTCTCGAGCGGCGTTTTGAGCGTTCGCCAAGTGAAGCACGCCATCAAAGGTGTGCGGCAATCACCTCCCGAAGGTGTTGACGTGAGCGTTTTTCGCAAGAACATCGACGCCTTTGCTTCCCGCGTGTCATGGCGGTGCCATTTCATCCAGCGGTTGGAAATGGAAACCAGCATGAACACCCAATCGATCAACCCAGAGCTCGATGAAGCACTGGCTTGGGTCGACGAAGAGGCTCGATTTGAGGCATGGGCAGAAGGCCAAACGGGTTGGCCGTTTTTCGATGCGTGCATGCGCTCGCTGAAAGCCACGGGGTGGATCAACTTCCGGATGCGAGCCATGATGCAATCGGTCGCTGCCTACACCCTGTGGTTGCCGTGGCAGCGAACTGGAAACCACCTTGCTCAACTGTTCATCGATTACGAACCGGGCATTCACTGGTCCCAGATTCACATGCAGTCGGGCATTACGGGCATCAATTCGGTTCGAGCGTATTCCATCATCAAACAATCGCTCGACCACGACATGAACGGCGACTTCATTCGTCGCTGGGTACCTGAATTGGCCATGGTGCCCAGCCCTGCCATCCATGAACCGTGGACAATGTCCGACGAAATGCAGGCAACCACCGGGGTCATCATCGGCCAGACCTATCCAGAACCCATCGTTGACGAGCACGAGGCCCGCACGGCGGGTGTCAAGAAGGTGCATGCAGCCCGCCGGAAAGACACCGTCAAAGCACGCTCAGCCAACGTGTACGCACTTCATGGAAGCCGTGCAAGAAGGTTCCAGAGAAAAAGGAAAACGCCAAACCCACCGGTGCAAGCGGCTCCAAATCCGCAAAAGAGCCTTCTCGATTTCTAGCATCAACGCCTTCGCTGCCTCAGCAAAAGAAACGCCAAGGCCAGCGCCCACATCATGGTCAGCGGTGAGAACGACGGTGCTGAGACAGGGGACACATCGGAGAGTTGCCCACCTTGGCCGCCCCCTCCGCCTCCACCACCTTCACAGCCAGCAGGGGGTGGAGCAATACCCGGTCCCCACGTTTCACCAAATCCAGAGCAGTCCGCACCGTTTTCTCCCTCGTCGAGGAAGGTTTCACCGTGGTAGCAGAGCAGGAAGTACGGGAAGCCCATGTCGCCGTCACCGTTCATCATCGTTGAATGGTAGTGGTAAATGCCATCAGGGAATTCTGGAGTTGGACCGAAATGGCCGTTGCAAACATCGAGGTGGCCCAGGCCCGAGACGTACTCGTAATCGTCGATGCCGTTGTAGCCCGTTTCACCCGCCTTGAGTTGGTAGGAGCTTTTCATCTCCACGACGTTCATCTGGTCGTCATAGCCCCAGAGGCCGTAGATGGGATAGCCGTCCATGCCCACACCAATCACAGAGGAATGCGAGCCGTTGGCCGTGTTTTGTGCCACGGCTGCCGGTGTGCTCGTATCGTAATCGAACATGTCCTCACCTTCTTCTGGGTGCCAGTGAAGGCAGTTGGCGTCGGCGTGGTAGTGGAAGGTGCCTCCTTGGCCGTTGTGAGCATGGCACACTCCGAGGACGATGGGTTGTCGGTCTTCCTCGTAGGCTCCGTGCTGGCTGGCCACTGCATCGCCACCGGGACCGTCTTCTGGACCGTAGAACGGAACACCGTTGATGGCGATGGCGACCTCGCCACGGGCCGGTGCACATTCGTAATCGCCGTTGGCTTCGGGACAATCCGTGGCGTCGTGGCCACCGGTCGTGTCGTTGACCGGGGAGCGTGGAATGGTCCATTCGTAATTTTGAGCTCGCGTGCAATCGTTGCCCTGAGAGCAGGCCAGCGTCGATTCAAAGTCGTGGTCAGGCAAACCATTGGTCACGATGGTGATGTGGGTCGCGTTCATCGTGATGCTGACCGAACATTCGTGCGTTTCCACCGCCGAGGTCGTTAAATCATCGACCTGAGTGATGTTCTGGCCGGATTGACAACGGAACACGTCCAACCAAAACTGTCCCATGTCGGAAGCATCGTAGGTCGGTTGGAGTGGCTCTGTGGGGTTCATGGTGCCGTTGTCAGT
>CAXHCG010000205.1:0-2998 GCA_964014905.1 uncultured Candidatus Poseidoniales archaeon
ATTTCACATTCCTCACCGGTTTGAAGCATGGAGCCAGCATTGAGAGCCAACTCAACACGTGGGACTTGAAGGGCTGGTTCGAGGACAAAGGTTGGAAGCGGGTAGGCGGCGATGAACTCACCATTTTCATCGAAGAAATCCAAGCGAAGTCCGTGTTCACCTTTTGACCATGCATCGTACACGAGCGTGATGTTGGTTTGACCTACAAACGCGATTTCCTGAACCTCGAGAACCTCGCGTTCCTTGTGGAGGCCACGGAGCTTAACGATGAGTTCATTTGAGGCTGCAGTGGAGTTCAAAACCACCACCACACGAACAGCATCGATCTCGCCGTCTTGGTTCGTGTCGACCGTATCGTTTCGCAAAGCAAGGACGCTGAGGCCCTCCTCTGCAAGACGCTCTTCGGTGGTCAATTCTGCTCCCACCGGGCTGATAGGTAGGAGCAAGCAAGCCATCAGGAGCGCAAGCATAACCGCAAAGGAACGGTGTTCAGACATCCTCTTCACCCCCTGAGGCCAGTGGTAGAGGTGGAAGTTGGTCCAAGGGTATGAGCGCCGGTACTGGGTCACCGATGCCTGGTGAATTCATGAGTTCAGTTTCTTTGTCAAGCAACAGTTGCTCAAGGAGTTCACTGCGACGTTTTGTCCCCTTGACAAGTAACGCACCGAGCGCCCCAAGAAGGAACCCGGTCCCCATTACACCGTAGGTGAGCCAAGAGGCGGCTGGGTCTTCGCCCATGATGGCGATGGCTGCTGCAAATCCGCCGTAAGCGTCCGACCAACCGTCGCCGTTGCCATCCGGGCACCCTTGAAGGTCGCGCTGAGAGGAGCCCGACTGTTCTGGACAATCATCTCGGAAGGCCCCCAGCGGCAAATCACCAAACCCGTCTTGGTCGGTGTCCTTCCATTGGAGTGCTTCGGTTGGGAACGCATCACCTGAACCAAATGGATGGGCTGGCCACGCCTCGGTTGGGTCTGACCATCCATCGCCGTCGGTGTCCCTGCATCCCAAACGGTCCAACAGCGAAGTCCCACGAGTTTCGGGACACGCATCTCCTTGATGGCCTGTCAGCCGGTCTCCGTAGCCGTCGCCATCCGAATCTTTCCATTGTGTGGGTTCATGAATAAAGGAATCGCCGAGGTCTGACCAACCATCACCGTCCGTGTCTTTGCAGCCCCAACGGTCGCCACCGGAGGAAGGTCCGACGGATGTTCCGGCCACCGACGGGCACACATCAGCCGTCGTTCCCCGGGGGTTATCACCGCGCCCGTCGCCATCAACGTCGTGCCATTGTGTCGAATCTTCTGGCCAAGCATCGCCAGAGCCACCCGGACTGGGAAGCCATGTCGATGTGGGGTCGGACCAACCATCGCCATCTTCGTCGGGACAGCCCCAACGGTCGAAGGTGGATTCACCTTGGGTTGTTCGGCATCCATCGGGTCTGTAGGACGTTCGCCATGTCTGGCCGTCAAAGTATTCCGCGTTGTCGCCGTAACCATCGTCGTCCGTGTCGTGCCATTGTGAGGCATCGTCAGGGAAGGCATCGGCAAACCCTGCAGGGTGAGCAATCCACAGATCCGTTGGGTCCGAGAAGCCATCCTGGTCGATGTCCCGACAGCCGAGTCGGTCAAATCGGCTAATCCATCCCGAATCAACTTCTTCAGGTGTTGAATACGTGCAAACATCGCCTTCGAAGCCCGTCAAATTATCTCCATAACCATCGCCATCGCTGTCACGGTACTGCGAAGGTACGAAGGGAAAATCATCGATTTGAGTCGCACCGTAGGTTTGGTTATCGCCCCAGCCATCTTCATCGGTGTCGCGCCATTGTGTCGGATTGAAAGGGAAATCATCGATTCGCTGCGCCCCTATGGTTTGGTTATCGCCCCAACCGTCTCGATCGGTGTCAAGCCACTGCGTTGGCTCCACAGGAAAAGCGTCCGAACCGTTTTCAATGGTCCAATTTTCGTCTCCGTCAGAGTAGGAATCAACGTCCGTGTCAACGCAACCGTAGCGGTCGGAGAAGGAGGTCCCACGGATGAATGGACAGGCGTCGGGCATGGAAGCGTTGTCAACGAACTCCCCGATGCCCCATAGAACTCGGGTGGTGTTTTGATTGGGGTCGGCCCAGTTGTCGCCGTAGCCATCTTCGTCGGTGTCGTTCCACTGCGTGACCTCGAAAGCGAAGGCATCGCCTTTCCCAGTGGGATGAGCAAACCAAGCCTCGTACCCGTTCAAACCTCCGGGGTCCGGGTCTGAAAACGAATCGCCGTCCGAATCCACGCACCCGTAGCGGTCCGACGTGGAGTACCCCCGACTGTATTGGCAGTGGTCGCCCTGGAACCCGTCAAGATTGTCGCCGTAGCCGTCGTTGTCCGAATCAAGCCACTGTGAGGCTTCGCTGGGGAACGCATCCGCGCCGTTCTGGACACCCCATCCACTGTCTGGGTCCGACCAACCATCGCCGTCAGAGTCCGTGCAACCGGAGCGGTCATTGGTGGAAACTCCGACCAGATTGACGCAGTCATCGTCCGTATCAACGAATCCATCTTCATCGGAATCTCGCAAGGTTTTGTCGATGGAAGGCGTGAGCGTGTAGTCAAATCCGTCGTTACACCACGAGTCTTTTCCTTCGACCTTCAAGATGATTTCACCCGCTGACAAAAGGGTGGTTGAAAGGGTGGCCGACGATGATCCGTCGTCAACGTTCTGGGAAACAGAACCCATCGTAAAGGTCCCATCCCACCCGTCATTTATGCAGAAAAAATTCGGGTTGCTCATGCTTCCAGAAAAGGAAACTTGGACGATATCACCCATTTTTGCTTGGATTTTCCAGTAATCTCGCTTGTCCTTGGGCGAGCACCCGTCATCTGAGCAGACGTAGCCACTCGACGAGACGCCGTCGGTGAGCGTGTTTGCGCTGCTTTCCGTGTCGTCGGCGCTCACCGCGGGCAAATGAAGCAGGGCGAGGCCGAGGAAAACCACGAGGGCAAAGCGA
>CAXHCG010000206.1:0-2974 GCA_964014905.1 uncultured Candidatus Poseidoniales archaeon
GGGAAGCGATCGGCCTGGAACCTCGTTGGCGCCCGAGCCAAGGCCATACGAAAGCAAAGGGAGGCCGTGCCGTTTGAAGACTCACAATCGTGGTTCAGCCAAGCGAAGGTTCCGTGGGACGATTCATTTTTACCTTTTTTCGACCAAATAATCCGCTATGAATGAATTGTTATGCGTCGTGCATAATTGCCAACACCCCCCAAATCTGCCGTGAAAACCACTATCAAGCGCCTCATCAACGGCTAGGCGTGAACACCGTTGAAGCACTCAAACAGGCGGCACGCCGCTTGTCCTCAATGTGTGACGAGGCCATCGCCAGCATGGAGAGAGCAGAGGCGGTGACCCATGCCACCAATCCCCTTGATTATGCCTGGGCCCATCATGAACAATTCATTGAGCAATGGGGTGGCCTTGGCGCAACCACGCTCTTGCTCGGCATGAATCCCGGCCCGTGGGGCATGGCCCAGACGGGCGTGCCGTTTGGTGCGACACAGGTGGCCAAGGACTTCCTCAACATTCAGCCACGCAGATTGGAAACGCCTGCGAACGCCCACCCAAAACGACCCATCCTGGGCATGGATTTGGAGCGCCAGGAAGTTTCGGGAACACGACTTTGGAACTTGATGGAAGAACTCTACGGTTCACCGGAAGCCACCTTTGCTGATCTGTTCGTTGTCAACCACTGCCCGCTGCTGCTGCTCGGCGAGCGAGGACAGAACATTACCCCTGACAAGGTGCCCAAATCACTGATTGGGCCGGTGTTGGAAGCCTGCGACGACCGTTTGCGCGAGGTGGTCGACATCATGGGCATCACTCGAATCGTGGGCGTTGGCAAGTACGCTGAAAAGCGTGCTCGTCTGGCATTGAACGCTGGGAAAAAAGGACCGGGGAAAGCCAGCGATGGGCGGGACGTGGAGATCACCACGTGCTGGCACCCGAGTCCCGCAAGCCCCCTGGCCAACCGGAACGAAGGGGCAGATTGGCGTGAAAACGTCCGAAATGTCCTCATTGGCTAACGGGGAGATGTTCAAATGCTCAATGCCCTACTCGCCACACATGGAACCCTTTGAACTCGCATGGGAACGACAGCCGAACGACCGCCAATGGAAGACGCCAGAGGGCGACGACCCACGTACCCTCTACCAGATGTTGATGACCAGCGTGGACCGCTTTGGCGATTTGCCGTGCTTCGGCTACATTCCCGCTCCGGGCATGCCTCGAACCCACATTTCATACAACCAATTCGGCGAACTTGCCACCTCGGTTGGGAAGCAACTTTCAGCGGTTGGCGTCAATGCCGGCGACCGTGTGGCGCTGATCCTCAACAACTCCGTGGAATGGGCAGCCCTCTCCTACGGCGCCAACGGCATCGGTGCCGCCTACACCGCCATGTACACCCATCAGCACGGAACGGAATGGGCCTACATCCTCAACGATTCTACACCATCGCTGCTCGCCGTTGCTGACACGGGCGTCCTTGACAAACTCGTGGCCAACATGCCAAGCGATGCTAGCGGATGGCCATCTTGCGGCGTGCTGCTATTGGGCGATGAACCCGCCAACGAACTTCCACCCGAGGGCGTGGCCGTTCATGCATGGAGCGACTTCGTTGCTGCTGGTCGAAGCGCTGACATGTTCGAGATTACCGACGAACCCTTTGCGCTCAACACCCTCATCTACACCTCCGGTACCACGGGCAACCCGAAGGGCGTCATGCTCTCGAACTGGAACACGCTCTCCAACATCCTGTGCGTGCAATCAGCCTTCACCATCTATGTAGGCGACAAAAACGCAGCCTTCCTGCCTTGGGCGCACTCGTTCGGGTCCACCTTTGACCTGCACTGGATGATTCGCTGTGGCGTCCACATTAACCTGATTTCGGACTTGACCAAGATCGCCGACGAGTGCATCGAAATCAAGCCGGCCGTTTTGCTGGCTGTACCACGCGTTTGGAACAAGTTCTACGACCGTGTCAATGCCCAATTCGAAGCCGCCACGGGACTCAAGAAGGTCTTCGTTGGCAAGGCTCAGAAGTCCGCTGCCAAGCGCATTGCCAAGGCCGGTGTTGAGTGCGATGCCGTGCCTCCAAGCGGTTTCTTTGACAAGCTCTGGGACAAGCTCGTGTGGTCCAAGGTGCGTGCCCGATTCGGTGGCAACATTCGCTTCTGCATGTCCGGCGCTGCTGCTCTTTCCCCTGATGTTGCTGCCTTCATCCAGATGGTCGGCTTCAACTGCTACGAAGGCTACGGTTTGACCGAAACTTCTCCGCTCGTCTCCGCCAACGGCTGGTCTGGAGCTGGCACCAGCCGCCTCAACTCCGTCGGCAAGGTCGCAAACGGCGTCAAGGTCACCATCGACACGGATGCTTGGGACGACCCAGAGCGCCCCGACGAGGGAGAAATCGTGGTCACTGGACCCAACGTCATGATGGGTTACTGGAACAACGAGGAAGCCACGAAGGAAGTCATCATTGAACCCGGCACCTTCCGTACCGGCGACCTTGGTAAGTTAACGCCCGATGGCTACCTCTCAATCACCGGTCGTGTCAAATCCCAGTTCAAGCTCGAAAACGGAAAGTACGTCTCACCCTCGGGCTTGGAAGAAACCATCACGCTCAACCCGCTGGTTGAGCAGTGCGTCCTCGACGGTCGAAACATGTTGAACACCTTCCTCATCGCTCACCCGAACATGGAAGCGCTTCGTGCCGCCCTCAAGGGAGCCGGCATGGATACCTCGGGCGACGATGCTGCCCTCTGCGCCAGCGCAGAGGTTCGCAGTTTCATGCTTGAGAACCTCAAAAAGAACAACATGGTCGCTCCCGATTGGAAAGGCTACGAGGTCGCTCGAACCCTTATCCTTGATTCGGAAGAGTGGACCACCGACAACGAGATGCTGACACCATCGTTCAAGGTGAAGTTGCGAAACCTGTTGAAGAAGCACGACGACGAGATTCAGGCCATCGGTTGAACAATTC
>CAXHCG010000207.1:0-2971 GCA_964014905.1 uncultured Candidatus Poseidoniales archaeon
GTAGAGCGCTCAATGCCCAACACTTGTTCCAACTTGCGCACAGCAGCCCTTTTGACACCCATGGCACCTTTTTCGTCCATCTCATCGGGGCTGTGAAGCGGATGCGAGCAGCAGGCATTTGCCCATACGTTTGGGAACGTGACCTTCTCCCCTGAACGCTGTTGGAGGAGCATTTGTCCTTTGGTGTTGAAGAGCAGCACACTGAAGGCCCGGTGGAAAAAACCGGTCCCTTGATGTGCCTTTAGTTTAGAAATTGGCCCAATGATTCGGTCGTTCTCTGCGACTTGAATAACCGCCTCGGCCATCAACGATGCTTGTTCAACATCGTGTGCATCCAGCGATGCCTGTTCATCGCGATCGAGGTTGAGATGCGGGACGTCGTCAATTCCATACCCCGACATGTGTTCACCGTTTTGTTGGAGTCGCGGAGGCTACATGAAGAGTTCTCTGCTCCATCAAGGCACCAAGATTGTCCCGCGTACATCGTTGCCAAGGCAAGCATCTCGAACCCTCGCATCAATTTCGCCACTGACAAGGTGAACCTTAACGCCGTGCGCTGCGGTTTGAAAACCTCGTTCAACTTTGAGACCGATGCCGCCTGTCACATCGTATTGTGACAAATGTTCCCCTTCATATCCGTCATGCTGGTGCATTTCATCAATGAGTTTCGCTTCGTCGTTCTCGCCGTTTGGTGGCTCGGAAAGGACGCCTTCAACACCACCCATGGCGAACACCAAACGCTGAACGCCAGTCAGTTCTGTCGAAAGTCGATAGACTAGGTCATCCCCTGACAAAATTCCAAATTCTCCGGGCAAATCACAATCCACCACGTCGCCGTGTGTAACGACGACAATACCCCGAGGTGCGGCATCAAACATGGCCAAATCGCCATCAAAATCAAATCCAGTGTTGCGAGCCCACAGGTGAGGCGGAAGGGAAACAGCAGAAACATCGTACTTCGTCAGCGCCTCCATGACGTGCTGGTTGAGCTCTTGCATATCGTCTCGCACGGCTTGCACTGCTTCATCTTGGGTCATGCTTTGAGGAACGCTGTCCTTGGGTAGGCGGCCTTCTGCCAAACGGTATTCCTTGGCTTTAAGATGACCAAAGGAACCTGCACCGTGAACCAACACCACGTCAAGACCTTGCGTCACACATGCTTCAAGTTGGTTCGCAAGATCGTCCAAAATGTCCGTCCGAACGGTTTTCATTTTGTCTTTTTCGGTGATCAGTCCGCCACCCCACTTGATGATGACGCGTTCACGCATGGTCTACCCACGGAGAGGGAAATGATGAGTCTACCGTTTCATGGCGATGGCAAGGATTCATGAGGAACGGGTTTTGTGGAATGACCATGAGCGAGGAACCCAGCGTTGAGGCGTTCATGCGTCATCTGCAAGTTTGTGTGGAAGAAGCTCGAACCATTGCTGACGGAAGCGAGCGTCAGCAACGGCTGCTTCAACTCGAGTCGGCCCTCCAGGAAGCCATTATCTACAAGAACAGAATTGAGGAGCTCCAACGCCATGGAATCGATCCCATTCGATTGGTTGAGGCCGAATCATCCCTTTCTAAGCCTCCCGCTCCAAAGAAAGTGGAGGCCCTCATGAGTGGTCAAGGCTACTGTTCAACGTGCAAAGCGATGCTCGAGCCGGATCTTCCTTTCTGTCCGGCTTGCGGCGCAGAGCAGTGATTCATTCCTCTTCTTCGAGGACCCATTGTTCAATGATTTCAACAATTAGTGGGTCGTCTTCATCAACTTTGTACAGGTACTCCCCTGGTACTTCATCGGTAAGGAAAACGGTTGTGCCCGCACGGTAGATCACGTTGCCGTCGGCGATGGCCCTCACCGTGTCAATTTCGAGAATCGTTGGTCGGTCAATGCGAACGTGGCCAGCTTCCATGGCGTTTTGAATGGAGCGTGAGAGGTGGACGTGCTTTCGGTCGCCTGCTGTCAACCCAAATTCAAGCAGCGTCTCTAGGTTGTCCGCTTCGCAAGGGAAGTAGAGCGCTTCGGGAATGTCGTCGGTTGGCAGGTCGAGGTCCAGTTCGATGGAGTGGCCGTAGGTGGCTCGAATCATGCCGTTTTCGACTTGATAGCGCCCTTTTTCATCGGCGTTGGCGATGGCCTCAAAGTGCCAGGCACGGAGCCAGTGATAATGGCGGCGTTGGTTTCCGATCGCCTCAGAAAGTTCCCGAGTGTTGACCCAGCCATTGATGTCCATGTCCACGTTGAATTTTTCGGGAGCGTGGCGAAGAACAAGGGCGAGGATGCGTCCGAGAGAGTTGGCCTCCCTATCGCTCATGATGAATTTGCCTTCTTCGTTGCAAATTGGACAATTGGAACCTGTGAAGTGTCCGTTGTTTATTGAGCAGGAACGTTCTCTACACTGTCGTAGCATAGTGTCCATGCGGGTGCGACCTGTTCAAGAACCCTACGGGCGGAGGGGAGCAGGAATTGACGTCTTGGCGTCGTTCCCGAGCGCGGGTATGAAATGCTTCGTTCACTTGCCCGTTGCATGGTGGATGTTGCCGTTGTTGGCGCCGGGCAAACAAAGTACGGAAATCACCCCTCTGGACTCAAAGGCATGTGGGCTGAAGCGGCATCGAAGGCTTTCTCCAGCATCGAGGGCGATTTTACACCGGAGTTGATCGATGAAGCCTTCATCGGCACGATCGCTTTCGGTGGCGCCCAACTGGGCAACACGGCCGCATTGTTGACGGAGCATTCTGGCATGGACGGCATCGCCGTTCGTCGGGTAGAGAATGCCTGTGCGTCTTCTGGTTTTGCCCTGCGGGATGCCTGGATGGCGATCAAGAGCGGTCAGGCTGATGTTGTGGTCGCGGGCGGTATTGAGAAGATGAACGATTTGACACCCGAACGGAAGCGGTATTGGCTGGGTGTTTCGGGGGATACGGAATGGGAACGTTTGGCTGGTTTGACCTTCCCCGGTACGTATGCATTGATGGCTCG
>CAXHCG010000208.1:0-2968 GCA_964014905.1 uncultured Candidatus Poseidoniales archaeon
AGATGCATGATGATGCTGCGAAGTGAATTGCCGTGCGCAGCGACGAAGACGTTCTTGCCAGCGGCGATGGAGGGAATGAGTGCAGACTCGAGGTAGGGAATCGTGCGGGCAGCGGTCAGTTCGAGGGACTCACCGCTGGGTGGAGGCACGTCGTAGGAGCGTCGCCAGATGTGGACTTGCTCAGCCCCGTACTTCTCACGGGTAGCGTCCTTGTTGAGCCCCTGAAGGTCGCCGTACATGCGCTCGTTGAGCTGCCAGGCCACGTGAACGGGGAGCACACCGTCTTGACCCGCTTCCCCTCGAATTTGGGCCCATTCGCGCATGCGTGCTTCGTTGTCCGACATGCCGTCATCCACTTCGGTAGGGTACTGGAAGACCGGGGTTTTGCCGCTGCTGTGTTCCGAGAGGGCGATCATCGCCGTCATTTGAGCACGGATGAGGGTGGAGACATGGACTTCGTCGATGGGAAGATGAGCGATGGAGCGACCACCGTCTCGGGCTTCGTCAATGCCTTTGGGGGTGAGCGGGACGTCGACCCAGCCGGTAAAGAGCCCAGCAGCGTTCCACATCGATTGGCCATGGCGCATCAGGATGAGCAGGGACATGGAGGTGCCTCAAGCCGTCCACGGGAAGGCAGGGCATGAAGGTGGCGCTCGGACTTACAACACGGCGGGCAAGAGCGCAAGAGCTAAGATTGGCAGGATGCCCATCAGTAAATCTCGAATCAGGAGCATCAGCAACGTTTTGGTGTTCGTTTGTGCAATGCTGTCAAATTCCTTTTGCAGGCGAGAATCGACGGCATCAGAGAGTTTTCCGGCCCCGGTTTTTGCCAGTTGAACCGAAGCACTCAGGGCGACACTTCCGAGAAGTCCAGCAGGCGTGATTCGTCGGGTTAACAGGATTCTTCGTCCCCAGCGTTTAGCTGAAGAACTGGCAATGGCTGAACCAGCATCTGCACTTTCGGCTGCTCCCTTTTTCTTGTCTTGGCCTGAAAAACGCCGCAACCATTTCCGGGTTTTCATGCCCACATCGGCCAACTTCTGCATCTTCTCGATGTCGTGTTTTTCGATGGCCGTAAGCATGCGGCGAACACGGGCGATGCGCAAGAAATCCAAGACGAGCCAAACGACAACGAGCAAAGCCAATGCGGCAATTCCGGTCGATGATGTTTCTGACCAGGTTTGCCAGCCTATCGGGTCAGAAAACAGACGAATGGCCAGGACGACCAACGGCGGAATGGTGAACGCGATGATTTCGTTCGCCACAAGCAGACCTATCCCCCGAATGGGAAGCTCACGCAGGGCCTTCAACGCCCACTTGGTATGGGGAACCAATCTCGCGAGTGCCCGACGGAACGGGAACAGCAGGAACATCAATCGAAACAGCAATGGAAGCCAGATGATCACCAGAACATAGGCCGACCAGGGGCCTTCCGGTGGAATCTCGGGCAACTGCAGCGGCTCAACCACGCTTGTCCATCCCCCGGACGGACATCAACGTTTCACTGTCGGAATTTGCGAACAGTGTCCGACATCGATGATTCAATCTTGTCCATGCCTTCGCAGAGTTTTCGACCGTATTTGCGGCCAATGCCGTATCCAGCGCCAGCGGCTGCTGCACCAGAGACGATCTCAAACGTAAGGGCAACGGCTCCAACACCGAGCAAAAGTTGAGGAATCATTCCATCCCCTCCACTTCGCCAACAAAGGTGACCTCTTGGACACCCGTGTTCTTCATGTCTTCATAATCTGCGTACTTGCGATAATAATGCTTGAACGTGCTGTCCATCATTCCCACTGCAACGCCTGCCACACCAATGACCATCGTGGTCATCAACAATCTGTATACCATTTCTTATTCCTCCTCTTGGTTTTCTTGCCGGGCCTTCGAGCTGACCGCCTTCACGACACCGCCGGCGACTGTACCAACGACGTTGCTAGCGGTCTCGACCGTGATCTTCGTCACTTCACCCGTGGCGTTAATCGCCGCTTTGATGACTCGACTTGAACCAACAGCCAGGTGAACCACGGTCTCTTCGCCAGCGTTCACCATCTCTTTGACCGCCGATGAAAATTCATCGATGAGAGAGGTGAGGCCTTTGGAGACCTTGTCCACCGCTTTCTTGCCTGACATGGTTTGGGCATCGGGCAGAGGTACATAAGGCGACGAGGGAAACTATACCGGTATAAATTACCCGCTATCACTGGTCGCTGGGCAGATAGAAGAACGCCTCTGGGTAGTAGCCCATCCGCACACTGAGGTCGATCCATCGTCCAATGTCCGAACGTAAAGTACGTCCGTTTTCTGAAATTGAATACACAAGCACTGGATGACCACCACGACCCTTGGCATCCTTTTCCTCAATATGGATGTAGCCAGCCTCATGCATCCGTTGAAGATGAAGACGCAGCTCCTTTCGCTCCACACCCACAGCACGCTCAATGCGCATCAGACGACGGGCCTCTTCCCCTCGCTCACGCATGCGGGAAAGGTAGAGGAGGATTCGGTAGAGGGTCACCGGAAGGTCTCGGCGGCGCTTTTCCATGATAGAGGGTTGGGGAACCTCCTAAATTAAACTGGGGTGCGGAGAGAGCTTGTTGATGACCTGCCGCATCGGTTTGGCGAGGATCACGGCTCGGAAGATGAACGGGAGCCAGAGGATGAACAGCACGTACGCGTCCCAGGGCCCTGCAGGGGGAAACGCGGGGAGTTGGATGGGACTTGCGGCCATGCTGCTTCACACCGACATCGAGCACCTACACTTCAACCAAACGCCTCATTGGAAGAAAGAGATGCAATGAATTGTCTATTTTACTTCAAAGACGATTCGTAAATCGCTGTCGACTACCCGCTTGACGTCACTTCCGTCAAGATTCCGGACCCAGTTTGAAGCCTGTTTCAATGCAGGCTTGCATACAATAATTTTGAATGCTGAATTTGTTTTATTCTGTTTTTCTGAATCAACTGG
>CAXHCG010000209.1:0-2951 GCA_964014905.1 uncultured Candidatus Poseidoniales archaeon
CCCCGTTGCGGGCCGAATAAAGAAATCCATTCCAGCCAGGTCTTACCCCTAATTTCCCCACGCCGTGAGAAGGACTTGAATGTGTTGGAGGTGACTCACGCCGAAGGGGCGAGTCTAAACCAACCAAACCGGGGCTCTTCGAGGACCCCAGAATCCAGCATGTCGTCCAATTTTGCTTCTGCGACCTCACGAACGAAACCACGGGCGACGGCGTTCTTGAGAAGGGTGTCAAAAGTGACCCCCTCGCCTTGGTCCAAATGGCCAATGGCTTGAATCAAAAACGCATCGAGTCCAGGACCGTCACCCGATGGTGCATCTGCCTCACCTTCTGGGAGGGTCATGATGGGCGGTGGTGTGGTTGCGGCCTCAATTCGGCCTTCAGCAATGTCCAGCGCTTGCATGAGGTTCAGCTTGAAAGGTTCTAGGTCAACTTCGCCGTAGTGGTTTCGTGCAGCGAGCAGGCTTGCTGGAAGACCTGTTCGTGCGAACGCGTCGAGCGTTGGTTCAACCTCCAACGATGCCGTAAATTGATTCATCCTCTCCATGGTCGCTTGGCACGCATCGAGCAACCAATTGGCATAGACTTCTCGCTTAACCACGCAGGCCTCTTCAGGGCGAAGTGAGGTGTAAACAGCGCCTTCATCCGTCTGGTACCAACGGGTTTTCGACGTCATCATCACGAGCAAAGGCTCGCCATCGTTGAGGCGTTCAGTCCACTGATGCGCAAGTTCCTGCATCATCTCGGAATTGTATTCCCCGACGGAGAAGTAATGAAGCCCGGTCGGGTCTCGGATTTGACCCTGGTACAGTGAAGAGCCGTTGCTTGTTTCACGGAGTTCAAGGCGTTCAAGAAGACCTGCCGCCACGATTCGATTCACCTTTGCACCGAGTTTGGTGATGACAAACGAGGGGTCGTACTCACCCGAGCCTTTCTCGTTGAGCGTGGCACTGCCAAACTCGGAAGCGAGGAGAAGGTGGGCTGGTTGGCGAGCAATTCGTGCGCGCTCCATCAGGCCCACCCCCACTGTGCTCGAAGCTCGCTCGCCCTCAATTGGGCATCGTGCTCCTCGATTTCGAAACCGTCAGCGAGCACCATGGCACCCTGGTCGTCCACAATGCTCCGGCCTGAAACAGAGATTTTGCGACCCAACATCAATTCACGAACATGCTGAACAAAACCAAGATCGCCAAGTTCTTCCACCTTGGACCGCATCTGCTCCTGATCCATGCCCAAGACGGCGAGGGAAGCGTCTTTGTTCACAAGCACTGCAGCCGTTACACCCTCATCGTCGACGACCAAACGAAGACGTACATCTTCCGTTCCTTCGTTCTCACCACAGTCAAAACACACGCCCTCTCGGAGGACTCTTCGGCATTCTGTGCATCGTTTGATGAAACCTGAGTCCTCACGAACGCTGACCAACATGCCTTTTGTCATCATACCGACACGGCTTGGACCTGCGACCACCTCGGACAACTTGACCTCAACCGCATGGTTGGTAAGGTCCATTTCGGCGTCCCAAGGAGGGCTTTCGAGGACGGTCAATTGCTCGGCGTTGTCCACGGTGATGTCGGGGATGCCTTGCCAGGCTCGGACGCGTGCGCCCTTGACTTGAACGGTCACGGGAAGTTCATTTTCGTTGAACGGAAGCGCATCCCATATGCTGATTCGGCAACGGCCTGTTGGGTCAGCGATTTGTCCGGACCAAAGGAATTTTTCTTCCCCGTCGCGGTCGAACGTACGCTTGGTCATCTCTGTGATTTGGACAACGGCGTCAACGTCTCTTGAACCGTCTCGCAGCGCAGCAACGTCGGTCAAACTGTTTTGCGAAAGGGTGTCCAAGTCCGCAAAGTTGGCATCGTGATAGACTTCAATGCGCGTGGTTCGGCCAAAGTTAAGTTCCGGCGTGTCTCGAAAACTCCGGACCTGAGCGCCGTCAATTTTCACCAGCGTGCCAACTTCGTGATCAAAAGGTTCCCAAGAGAGAAACCCAATCGTTCCCGTGTTGTCCGCAAGTCGGCCTCGAACAACGTCGATGGCTCCTGAACCGTCCTTTCGATGAATTTGGTCAGGGCGACTGGCGAGAACACGTCCCACGACGCAAATGTAGCCGTCTTTGGGGATGTTGCTGATGTCGATGGGGTCGTTGGAGGGAACCGGTGTAGCAACGCCCTCCTTCAACACGACAATTCGGGTCGATTGATTGATGTTCAGGGACATTTTTCCATTGTACTCATTCACGCTCGCTCCCTCGACGCGAACGATGCTCCCTGAAGCGAGGTTGGCATGTGGTCCCCAATCTTTGTAATCCCAGCGCGTTCGCTGACCGTTTTCTTCCCAAGGATTGTCCTCCAACATTCCAAAGGCGATCTGCTTCTCTTCGCCACGTATCATTTGGTTTCGAATGTTGTGTGAAACAATGGCAACTTCGATTTCAATATCACGGTCGCTCCCGGATAATTCGGAAAGTGTTGCAACCTTTTTTGTTGGCTGTGTTGAGGTTGACCCACCCCCGCTTGGTGCTGGTGTGGTTCCGCTTTGGAAGCGGCGCAATACAGAGCGCATGGCGTCTTGAGGAGGGATGTAGAATTCTTCTTCGTATTTGGCAAAGGCCTCAGCGATTTCTCCAGCGTCGGCCTCCGGGCACTCTTTCTGTACCGCTTGGACATAGTCAGCGTATTTGTCACTGGACATACGGCAGACCTCCGACAGGCGTAGTTATTCGTGGCCTGTACGGAGAACAGGCTGCGGGCTTTCGTGCGGGTTGGTTTAGTTTGGACACTCCCTTGACCTCCATGGGACATCTTACCAACGACGACGGGTCATAAAGAATCCCGTGGACATCTTTGGTGGATTCAAGCCGGGTTAATTCGTAACCCGTCCATCATCAGCACGTCAGGAAGGTGCATGCCCCCCGAGGAGTACGAACCTTGACGCCGAACATCGGACC
>CAXHCG010000210.1:0-2898 GCA_964014905.1 uncultured Candidatus Poseidoniales archaeon
TACTCGGGCGTTTGGGACGCTTGGACCCAAGTTCAAATCTTGGTACGCCCACCATCACTCGGGAAGCAGGATGCTGTGCACCCAGATGACGTGAAATCCGAATTGTGTTTTGATGAAGTTTTGCGGTATCGTCTCCAATTCTGAAGACCACACCGCATCTTCGAACGTTTGGACCATTTGCCCCTCGACGAATTCTCCTAAGTCCCCACCTTTGCTGCCGCTGGGGCAATTTGAGTATTTTTTGGCCATTTTCTTGAACGTGCGGAGCGGTTTTTTTGACCCTTTGATTTCATCGAGAACCATCTTTATTTCTGGTTTATTGGCCACCAGAATGTGGCGCACATGGGCCTTTCGGGGTTTTCGACGTCGGTCATGGCGTCGCATTCGATCTCAACTCCCTGTGGACCCGTGTTGCTGACCTGTCAAAAAGATGTGCGATGGCCCAAAACGACACGCACAACACCACCTGAGGAATCCCTCTTGAAATCAATTCAACTTCCAGGTCATTGGAAAGAAACGGAAGCAAGGCAGACCAACCAAGCATGTACGACATCAGAGCAAAGAGGGTGTGAGGTGTCAAATTCTTCGGACGAAGCCAGGCGAGGTTACGTCGGTGATGTTCAACGGCCATCATCCAACCAACGCCGATGAAGAATCGGCTTGGTTTGATGCCGCTTTCTTCGTTTCTATAGATTGATTGAACGGGCACTTCCTTTATTCTGTACCCTTGTTTTGCGAGGTTGATCAGCCAGAAATTGGGGTATCCGTATCCTGCCCATGAGCGCCCCCAGTCCCAGGCCTCGAGGACGTTCGACGTCGTCGCCGTGTAGCCACATTGCGGGTCGCCGATTGGCTGACCAGCAGCAAGAGTCGTGAACCATGTCAACACCTTCGATGCCCGTTGCCGATGTTGCGGCATTTGGTTGTAGCCGTCTGGATGAAGTTCACGGTTTCCTTTGACATGGTCTGCGCTGCCGTTGAGAAGTGGGTGAATCAAAGCCTCCATGTCGTTTGGATTCATTTGTCCATCGCCGGCCATTACAACGCTGATAAACGGGGCATTGAACACCCCGAGCAGATGTTGATGCCCACGGTCAATGGATGCGCCGACGCCCTCGCCGTGCCCGTGGAGGAGGATAACCTCACACGATGAAGATGCAGACATGACACCATCGACGGTGCTGTCGGTTGAACCGTCATTGACCACCACGGCGACATCCACGATTTCTGGAAGTCCTTCCAGCACCCCCACAATGTGCTTTTCTTCGTTTCGGGCAGGGATGACCACGCCGATGTGCCAACCCTGCTTCATGAACAACCGACCTTGGTGGCCCCAATCAATCTATGCTTGAAAGCCCTTTTGTGTGCCCGGAATTGGAACAGGTTTCATAGCCTGTCTGGGCGACAGCCGACTCGTGAGTCCTCCACTGGAACGCGTCGTCCTCATTGCGAAGGACATTGAATTGCGCATTGTTTCCTTGGTCGTGCGTTGCCGGGAGATCGCCAACCACATCGTTCTGTTTGACACAGGTTCGACCGACGAGACCGTTCAGCTTGCAGAGGAAGTTGGCTGCACAGTCGTCAATTATTCTGGTTCACTCACACCACAAGGATTGGCTCAACAAGCTGAATCCAGTGGATTAAACGACGGTCTTGTTCTCTTCCTCCCCATCACTTCGTTTTGGAAACTCTCCGAACTCCCGCTCAGTGTCAACCGTGCTCGGGAGGGGTGGGACATTCACTACCTGTATCGGCTCAATCCAGGTGGGGACCCCGATGGTTCAATGGTTCTCGGGGAATCGACCGTGAGCCATCTCATTGCGAGTGAGAGCGGGCTGCGACACCTTGCCAACTTGAACGATGACGCCACCACGGAGGATGTTTCGGACGGTATCCGGGTCAGATTTGTGAAAAGTGATGCACCCATTCAACTGCCGCAACGGCAATCCCTTGCCACTGCTTCTCGCTTCGCTCAGTTGTTTTACTGGATGTTGGAATCAAAACATCCTCTGTTGTTGTTTGGCATTCCGGGTGTTGTGTTGTTTGTGTTGGGCTATCGTCTCTCCGGCGACCTCGCCACCATGTTTACCGAACTGAACTCGACGTCAATTGGCGTGACACTCATCACGATTGCCATGACGCTCGTCGGTCTTTTTGCGATGATGGTCGCGCTTATCCTCTACATCATGGGGAAACAAGTGGCCAGAATTCAAAACCAGTACAACTGGCCAAAAGGGAGTTGATGGTTTGGCGGCCCATTTGGTGTGTTTGGACATGGACCGCGTCCTGGTTGACCATTTGTCCACGTGGCAATACGTCTACGATCAACTCGGCATTAACAACGATGAGTCATTTGAGCTGTACAACCAAGGCCTTCTTGATGAATGGGCGTGGATCAAACTCGATCTCGCGCTCATTAAATCAGCCCCGGGTGGAAACATTACCGATGAACGCCTTCGCAGTCTGATGACCGGCATGCCGATGATGAAGGGGTGGCAAACGTTGATTCAACATCTTCTGGACAACGACGTCAACGTCGCCATCGTCAGTGGAGGGTTGCAAAAGACCGCCAGAGACATCGCAGCGGCCTTTCCTTCCAATCACCCATGGCGGCGTAGGTGGGGCGGAATTGACCGCCACACGTCCCGTGAACAAGCGGATGGATTTGATTCCAAACTCCATGTCTTCACAAATGGATGGTTGGTTGAAACCAACGACGGGACTTCACCTTCAGGCATTGGAGATTTTGGACGATACCAAGTGCAAATGAACGGAAAAGGAGCCATCGTCAAGATGCTTCAACGCCGGCTGGGCGTGTCCAAAGACGCCACGGTTTCGGTCGGGGATTCGATGGGCGATGTTGGCATGTTTGGTGAAAGCGGATGTGCCATTTTGTTC
>CAXHCG010000211.1:0-2891 GCA_964014905.1 uncultured Candidatus Poseidoniales archaeon
TCAAACGCTCGTCAAGATCGTAATCGCCGAGGCTTAATTTTGCGACGGGTCGAACAATCGTGATTTCTCGAGCATCGGAAAAGGGAGGCCACGCGGAGGTGATGCGCAAATCTCCGAGTTGGAGAACTCGGCACCCTTTGCGGTCTATTTCAAGAAAACAATCGCTGCGATGGCGGTGTTCTTCAACAATCGTCATGAGGTCTTCTTCGGCCTGCTCAAGTTGCAGTGTGTCCCATGAAGTGGTTGATTCTTCAATTTCAACAAGACTCAGCGATCCGATGGATCCGCGCTTGACACGTGGGGGGCAGTCCGCTTTTAGAAAAACGGTGTGCACATCGTCCATCAACAGGGACTCAAGGTGGTCCGGAAGCACAGGGTGGTCGCCGTGGGTCGCCATCAAAGCGCAGGTCGATGGGGTCGGCCTTTGACACTTCGCCCAAAACAGCGCACAGGAAAGGGGTTCAGACACCGTTTGGCTGAATCATGTAGCCCGTCAACCAAAACGAGCCGATGAACGACAGCGAGAGGATGTAGGCGCCAACGGTTGGGAACCCCCAAATGGAAATTGAAATCTGTGCAAAAATCACGATGCTTGCCACCATGGCCAACATGTTCAACGGACCGCTCCCAGTCAAGTTGAGGAAAGCGAACGTGGATTCACTTTCCGAGATGCCCCAAATAAGCGCAGTGAGGGCGCAAAGTGCAATGAGGGTGAAGACGCCGTCCATGAGCGCCCCTTGCAAGTACCACACACCCAAGCTTGCAACGCCGCTTGCCCCGAGCATGCGTTGGACGGTGCTCATTGAGATGCCCATGGCTGCATCTAAGAGCACGGCGTTCTTCAATTCTCGCAAAGGGGGGCTTGCATTACACAGGTTCGGGAGTTCCGTGTCGATCGAGCCACGTGCTGATGTCCACGAGGGTGGAAGCCGGGGGGAAAACACAGGGCGCCCGCGCCGAAATCTTCTCCAGAAAAAACAACCACTGTTGTCCCAGCGGCTCGCCTGGAAACTGCTCAACAAGTGGTTTTTGATCGCTTCCGTCCCCTGCATGCCATGAGAACTCGCCTGTTCCGAAATCAAGTACAACTCCTCGAAGAGGCCCTTGCACACCGATTAGGCGTTGTTCCTCGTCTGCCCCCCATGCAACGTCGATCAGCACCATCTGCCCTTCGTGCCTGAGCCAGAGTTGAGCGGACGCTTCTGTGCGTTGAAATCGCACAATGTCCATGGACATGAGAGGGGCGCCCAACAAGAACGTCGTGGCGTCGAGGCCGTGGACAGCAAGCGTGGACACAACATCGAGTTCAGTGGGTTTTGGTCGTTTTGTACGCCGTTGATAACTGAGGACATCCACCTGCAACTCCCGGTCTTCGATGGCGGCTTTCATTCGTTGAAGGCCTGCGTGGTGACGTAACAAGTACCCGGTCACCAAAATGGCTGATTCAGTCAGGTTGTCAAGAAATTCAACCGAGGCTTCATGGTCGTCCGACAATGGCTTCTCAATGAACACTGGAACGTTCTCCGCTAGCAGCGTTCGAGCCAGTTCAAGATGGGTTTCCGGGGGTGTGACAACGGCTACTCCAGCGAGGATCTCCCGTTCCAACATGGTTTCCAGCGAAGTGTAGACCTCGTCGGCCGTGAGGCCGGTCAAGGTTGTCGGATCAATGTCGCACGCCACCAAACGGTCGACAAATCCACGGGAACGAAGAGCAGAGAGAACCCTGAAGTGGTTCATCCCCCAACGGCCACAACCTACCAATCCAATTGTGGTGCCCATCTCAATCACTCAACGGTACATTGATCTTAACCAATTTCCTTGGTCGTCTTGATACCGAACGGCAAAGGAGGTCGGGGGAGCATCCCACTGCCACCAGCCCTGGTCATTGAATCCCATGAAATCATAGAGTTCCGGCGTGCAATGAACGCCTGTTTCACCAAAGTAATAGGCGTGAGAAACCCGGGTGGTGAGGCGGTGAAGGCCTGCAACGTGAAGCGCCAGCGACGTGATGGCGTCTTGGCTTGTTGGGGTGCTGCGCCAGCGAATCCTCGGGAAGGGGTTGTGGACGGCTTCCTTTGGAGGGTCTAAGCGATTTCCTCCCGATGCTTTCACGGCGTTTTTCAACTGCTTGCGCATGAAGCCTCTGATGCGGTAGTGGGGGCGTTTTGAGTACGGTTTCTTTAGAAGGAAATTCTGCTCGTAAGCGTACAGCATGGGCTTGATGGCGTCCCATGTTCGTTTGGTCAAACAGTACGTCACGAAATGACGATGCGTCAGTTCCACCTCCTCCGTGTGGTTCGCAAGATCGTCTTTGGACCCGGATTCGACGTTCCACACCTGCACCGTGCCGACATCCGAATAGGCTTCAGCCCAGTCCGAAAGGCGGAGCAAGGTCGTGAGGTACGTGGGGTTCAGTTCAATGTCGTCTTCGACCAGCACCATGCGGTCGTAGCCGCGCTCGTCAAGCAATTCACGGCGAGCGGCTATCAGCTGTCGGCCAACGCCGTAGTTGTGAGGCCGAGCCACGATTTCAGTGAACGGCGTTCCGCTCTCCTCTATCACGCCGTGAAGCGCTTCGTGTTGACCTCCCGGGCCGCCGTCGAGAAAATGGAAAACATCCACGCTCCCATCAACCACTTCAGGACACGCTCCGAGTGAACGAAGCATGCGCTCAAAATGGTCCGGGCGCCCGAAACCAAACGTGGCCACTGCTGTGCGCATGATGCAGGTCAAAACGCCGTTCTTCAAGAGGGTGGTGGAGGGTTTGGTGGGGAATTGCCCCGTCAATCACGGGCGGGTTCGGACGTTGAACTCCCTTCAGAAGTGCCCTCTGTAGGGCGCGCCCCCTCGCCGTCTTGTTCGCGTTCATCGTCCCGCTCTTCGTCCCGCTC
>CAXHCG010000212.1:0-2881 GCA_964014905.1 uncultured Candidatus Poseidoniales archaeon
GGTTGGGAAGGGGCGACTGAACGAGGATACCGTGCAAGTCGTCTTGGGCATTTAGAGCGAGAATGTGATCCCGAACGATCGCTTCCTCAGTATCTGCGGGCAATGCGATGTGCGTTGAACGAATGCCAAGGCGTTCGCACGTCTTGACCTTTGAGTTCACGTACACATGGGACGCAGGGTCATCGCCAACGATAATGACCGCGAGATGCGGTTTGACGTGGTTGTTGCCGAGTGAAGCGACTCGGGTTGATAAGTCGGCCTCGACCTCTGTGGCACAGGCCTTTCCGTCAAGTCGTTGTGCAGACACATGCCGGCCACCGGGGAGGGCGATTTGAGCGTTGGCATGGCGGGCAACCGCTCACAAGGGGGTTTTGATGCCGAGGGCTCGGACGATGCACCAGCCCGCACGTGCTTCAAAGATGGCAAATGCACCGCCAAGAATTCCTCCGCCGACCGCATACCAGCCAAATCCGAACGTGTACGTCTCGGTCGCTAAAAGAAGGGCGAGGATGAGCGCACCGGCTACGGCTGCGAGGCCTCCAAGAAACCGGGCTGCCTTGCCTTTCGCATCAAGATTGCACTCAAGCATATACACAAATCCACTCATGAAGTATTTGAAGCACTGTTTACCACAATGTGGAGCCAACGGAGGGACTCGAACCCCCGACCGTCTGATTACAAATCAGACGCACTACCAGCTGTGCTACGTTGGCTTTGGTCTTCGGGTGACTCCACCCCTTGATGAATTACACGGAACACCATCCCCTGAGGGCGTGATGGTCAAATCAAAAAGCACTGAGTCTCTGGACCGCCCATGGACGACGGTGACGCGATGCAATACCTCGCCAGCCACGGGCATGAAAAATCTGGAAACGATGTTATTTTCAGCTGGTTTGCCAGGTATCAAAACGCCGCTGCCGCCGGGGCTGATGCTGTAAACGGAACCGTTGGAGCACTTCTCGAGGACACCGGGTCACTGGCCATCAACACCGTGGTCGATGAGGCGATTCGTGTGGCTCCTCCTGCTGAATTTGCTGCGTACGCACCGTTGAAGGGGCTTCCATCTTTCTTGGATTTGGCCATCACGCTGGCGCTAGGCGACCACCGAACTCGACTGGAGAGTCTGGGCTTGCACGCTGGTGCAACGGCCACACCCGGCGGCTCAGGCGCTCTCTTCCAAGCGGCCGCAAATTTTGCTGAACGCGGAGAGGCAGTGTTACTGAGGGACCGTCATTGGGGGCCGTACGTTGGTTTCCTGAAAGGATGCGGCCTCGGTATAGCGACCTATCCACTCCTCCCTTCGACCTCTTCCACGGAGACACCGTTTTTCGATCTCGATGGTTTTACAACGGAGTTGGAAGGTTTGGTTCAGTCCCAAGATTCCGTTATGACCTGGCTCAACGACCCTGCCCACAACCCAACGGGACTTTCGCTTCCACCCGAGAGTCGCTATGCTCTTCTCAACGCGTTTATGGAAAGTGCAGCTCGAAACGAACACACGGGACACACGCTTCTTTTGGATGCAGCCTATCACCTCTATGCCGACGAACCTCACGGGTGGGCGGAGACCATCGCTGATGCGCTCGACGCCGGATTGCCCTGGCCGGAAAACCTTCTCATTTGCTTTGCCATATCCCTCTCAAAATCCCATACGATCTACGGTTTGCGAACCGGGGCAGTGGTCTATGTTCACCCAGAGGCGTCAAGTGTCCAGCGTCTCAACGACGTGATGGGAGTGACGGGCCGACAAACATGGTCGGCATCCCCGCGCATCGCTCAGCACGTCTTGAGTGAACTGCATGCAACAGAAGCAGGTGGGAAGGCTTGGTCAAAGGAACGAGATCGCCTCGCAAACCTTCTCACGGCACGCAGAAGCAAGTTTATCGAAGCATGCAAGCAGAGGGATGTTGCCGTAAATCCAAGCCATGATGGTTTCTTTGCATGGTACGAATGCGCCGACCCTGCGGCGGTTGCCGAATCATGTGCTGATCAGCACGTGTACCTGGTTCCGCTTTCGGGTGGCGTCCGGATTGGGCTTTGTGCCATCCCTGAATCCAAGGTTGAACGCGTCGCTGAAGCGCTTGCCAAAGCCTCGGAGGCCACTGAATGACGCGCCTGAGCCGTGAAAATTTTCTCATTACCGGATTCGTCTGTATTTTTTTCGGAGCCTCAATGAGCGTCGCTAATTTGGGCCCAATGGCCGTGACGGTGGGGTTGTTCGGAGTGGTATTTTTCCTAACGGGTATGTCGATGGGGCGACAGTCGGGACTTTCTCCCGAAGCCGTTTCAAACTGGAAGCCGGATGAAGAAATGCTTCCTGAGGCAGGCCGTTTCATGTTCAGGGTTGATGTGACCCTTGACGAACCCATTCAAACGTCGGTGCTGTGCGGAGTGTGTGGGAGCGTTGATGTTCAAGACGGTCCGCGTCCGAGCGCCTATGTGTGCACGAAGTGCGGACTCCAGTTGTGGGATGAAGAAGAATGATTGGCCTTTGACCCCGTTTCTGAAACGGTGATTTCAAAGCAAGGTTTCCACTGGACGAGCCATGGGTGCTCCCAACCTCCTCAATCCCGAGCGTCGCATGCTGCGGGCGATGCAGTTGAGTGAGGCTTCGCGAACGTGGGACTTGAGTGGCATCTTGGCTGCCTGCGATTGGACGGACCAAGCCATTGTTGTGGGAGCAGGACACGGACTTCAGAACCATGGTTTGGTCGTTGTTCGCGAGGAAGAGATTCGTGAAATACGCCTTGATGCGCAAGGTGAACATGCGGTTGAGCATGGCTTGCTTGAATTCAGAATTTGGACGTGGATGCAATCCGAGGATAGCGCTACAATGCCTGTCTCTTATACACATCTCCGAGCCCACGAGACCGCTGATAAT
>CAXHCG010000213.1:0-2847 GCA_964014905.1 uncultured Candidatus Poseidoniales archaeon
GAAACGATGAAAAGAACTCGACTTTCTTGTTGTTCAGGTTCGTGTTCCGGTTCGTCATTTGTGGTGTTATGAACCTCCAACGGGGCATCGTCTCCAACCGAATTGATGGAGACGAAGGCGTTGGTGCGGAGGCCCAATTCAACCAAACGACCGACATGGGCGAGTGATTCTGCACTCACTTTGTCGGGTGTGTCTTCCATCGTGTGCCAAAGACTCCCAAAGGTGTAGGGTTTTGGCTCGCCGTAACTCGTGTCCATGAGGTCGATGGCCGGTATGCCGAGGTTGTGAGCGTGAACGTGGTCGTCCAGGACGTACACGGTTGTGGCGTATTGGATGATGTCGCTGCCGAGTGAGCCGTTGCAGTCCACGGTCCCGTTCACCATGCCAAGCGACGAGCCGAGTTCCTGCACGCGGCTCTTGAGTGTCTCGTTTCCGGGCGCAATGTCATGCAGTTGTAGATCGGCATCACCGATCATGTCAAGCAACACAAAGGCATGGGTGGCCTTGATTTGCTCCTCCGTTAGATTTTCAGCCCAAGCCTCCGCACCCAAGGTGTAGCGTTGTTCTTGGTCTTCGGCGTCGTTGAAGAACAGCACAACTTCGTGGTCGAGCTCCATGTGTGGGATGTGCCTCGCCAGTTCCAAGAGAACCGCAACGCCGCTGGCGGCATCGTTTGCGCCGGGGACGGGCAGCGATCGATTGGTTTCATTGGCGTCTTGGTCAGCGATGTTTCTCGAGTCGTAATGGGCCGAGAGCACCAGTTGTCCGTTGCTGCTGCCGTTCGGGGTCCAGCGTGCAAAAAGGTTGGTCAGTGTCATGTTGTAGCGGTCATGCGACTGGGTGGTCACTTCGTAGCCGAGCGCCTCAAGGTCGGAGGTGATGGCTTCTCTGAAGGTCGCTGAAACGTTTGATCCCGGGAGGCGGGGGCCGAGGTCCACTTGCCATTGGACGGAGGCATTGGCCAATTCGCCATCAAATTGAAGTTGGCTGATCTCAGCACACGGCTCGGCGTCTTCGTAGTCCACTGCACCAGCGGTCAGTGTAAACGGGGTGCACACAAGGAAAAACAGCATGCAGGAAGCCAAAAGGCCAGCCCTTCGGCCGGCTTTTGTGTCCTCGTTTGGATGATGCATGACGACGCCTTGACCACGGACTCTTAAATACCTCCTTTCCTTTCGGTAAATTGGGAATCCGTATGACGATTCTCCTTGGTGTTTGACATGTCGGAACGACGCTCCACTCCCGCCTTCGCTTTCGTCGTGCTCATGCTCTTCTCCAGCACTGCCCCGCTCCTGCTCAGCGTTGCGGCAGACGGGCAGGACGAAACCTCCTCCGCTCCTGCCTACGAAGCAGGAGGGGTCATCATCGGGGATCTCGAAGATTTCGACCCCAGTGCAGGAAGTGAGTATTTGTTTATTCACGAGGATGAACCCGTCGTTTCGGCCACTCAATTCATGCGCCAGGCTTGGATTGATGAGGGAAGACCCGGCGTGGAAGACATGGTTATTCAGCCCACGATGGGCCGCTCAAGCGCCAGAGCATGCACGCCACACACGGTTGGGGATACGCTCACCGTGCCCATTTCTGGAGGTTCCATTTCCGCTTACGTCGCTAAAACCACCAACTCAGTTGCGTTCATCGTTCAAAGCGGACGTACCCTCTCCTCCACCGTTCTCAACAACCTTGCAAGCACATGGGATTCAACCATTTACCCAACGATGACCACCTATTATGGAAAGGATTACCAAGACGGACGTGGCCTTGCGCCACCCGATGTTGACAACAACTGCCAGGTTCAAATCGTGGTCTACGACATCGACGGCGCCTACAACACGGGCGGATATTTTGCGCCTTCGTTTTCCTCTTCTCGCGAGTCGGTCTTCGTCGATTATGCAGACATCACGTTGTCTTGGGGCCGGTCCATCCTTGCCCACGAGCTTGAACACCTTCTTCACAATGCGCTCGATCCATACGAAAATTTGTGGATTGACGAAGGCAATGCCGACGTGGCCATTTACCTCTGCTTCGGCGCAGATTCAACCTTGACCGGGCACGTAAACGCTTGGACGGCTGCACCGGAGCAAAGCGTCCGCTGGTGGAATCAGCGCATCGCAGATTACGGAGCAGGCTACATGTTTACGATGTACCTCGCTGAACACTTGGGTGGAGGGCCTGCTGTTCGTCAGCTCGTGCAAGACTCAGCCACCGGAGGTCGTGGCGTCGAGAACCTTGCGCTTTCTCCGCAGGCTGGTCAGGTGGGGCTGCTGGGTCGGACGATGGGTGAGATTTTTGCAAATTTCAGCATCGCCGCAACACTTGATTCGGACCAAGGCATCTACGGTTATCCAAACCTCAACCTCAACCCCGTCTGCACGGGCGGAGCCTTCTGCCGCGCCCAACCCACCGAGGTCAACAGCGACTGGTCCACCCCGTGGTCTTCAACAGGCAACGTCCTCGAAGGTTGGGGTATTCGCTCCTTCCAATTTACCCCGGGTGGGGCCTCACCAGCGCCGCTAACGCTACGGCTGACCGCTGACCAAAGTCAATTTGACGGCGTTATCGTGACCAAGGCCATTTCGGACGGTCTATGGAGCGTTTCGGACCTCGATTTCGTCAACAACGTTGCGACTGGATTGGTGCCGGGCTTCGGAAATTTAACCGATGAAGTATGGGTGATTACATGGTACGCCTCAACCGTTGCTGATTGCGACTACACCTCGTGCGGACCCTCGTATCCAGAGGGCACCGTTGACATCGAGGCCGCTCGCATCACATCGCCCGCTACCCTTTCCCTGAACAACACCTGTCTCTTATACACATCTCCGAGCCCACGAGACCGCTGATAAT
>CAXHCG010000214.1:0-2823 GCA_964014905.1 uncultured Candidatus Poseidoniales archaeon
CTACACTCGAACCTTCGTCGGCAGCGTCAGATGTGTATAAGAGACAGCGTTCAGGAATCATCTCAAGTGCGCGGTCAAGATGCGCTTCTCACCGTCCAAATCAACGATCATCGAGGGGCCGGTGCAGGCGCTGAAATCCTCGGAAACTACGATTTTAGTTTCAACGGTTCTTGGATCAACACGACGGTTGATCCCACCCTTGATTTCTTGGAAATCACCTTCCCGCTGGATGCCAACCTCCGGGCTGGCGACTACCCAATCGATGTTTCGTTCAATGGCTCTTCGTTCTACCAACCCTCAACGGGTTCAGGTTCAATGCGGGTGATGGCCGACATTGGCTGGAATTTGTCCATCGCACAAGATTGGACGTTCATGGGCAACTCAACACGGCTGTTCGGGGACGTGTTTGATTCGGTGTACCTCACACCGGTTCTCAACAACACGACCCTCATCACGGTCTCGTTGTTCACCGAACAAGGTCCAATCGACGTGGCTCAGTCCAGCCTCAACAATTCCACCGGTGCCTTTGACATCCCAATCACCATGCCGAGAAACTTGCCCTCGGACGCCTATGAATTTGTGGTGGACTTTGACTTCCTGACGCAAGCACCCGTCGGTGGCGCCTACTACACCTATGTTGATTCAGCCGTTCCACCGGCGCCGCCCACGCAAATTTCAGTCTTGGGTGGAATCATCACCGAAGTGGTTCTGGAGGCTGAACGTCCTGCTTACATCGTTGAGATGAACGACACCGTCTCCTTCAACGCCAAAATCACCGACATCGCTGACAGTTCAAACATCAGCGGCGCCAGCGTGGATTACATTTGGGACTACGGCAACACCAATCAAACCCTTGGCACGGCGACCACCGATGCGGAAGGCAATGCCACCTTCGCGTTCACGCCCTCCTCAATCGCTCCCGGCTATTACGACCTCGGCATCGTCGTTCAGGACGATCTTTCAGCGGCGCTTGCTGCAGGGAACAGCCGTCGCTATGGAAATTCCACGGTGGTAAACGTCACCGTCCAAGTGACCAGTTCAATTCTGATCGCTTCCGTCCCGAGCACGGTCACTGCTGGTGTGCCCTTCAACGTGGTCGGCCAGGTTGAAGATGCTGAAAACTCGAGCCGTTCCCTCATTTCAGCCGTCCGCCTCGATGTGTTTTGGCTCGAAAATCCGGAGGAACTGCTGCTCAGCAACTTCGCTACAACCAACAACGGGAGTTTCAACATGACCGTGCCAACCGACAGCGCTGGAAACGGAACCACTCGCGGTCCGCATACCTTGGTCATCAGCGTGGTCAACGAATCCTCACCGTTCTACCTGACAGATTCTGCGCAATCCCCCATCCAGGTGATGGGTGTTTCTCGACTGGAAAATCTTCAACCGCTCAATGCCATCGTCATCAACCGCGGCAATTCAATCAACATGTCAGCCCAGCTCGTGGAAGCATCGGACATGTTTACACCGCTTTCCAATTACGAAGTCGGATTGGAATTCCATGAGACATGGCTGTCTCCACAAATCACCGACGGAGAAGGATTTGCGAACTTTACCTTCTCGGTTCCATACGACCACCCATTGGGGCTGATCGTCGTGCAGATGATGTACAATGGCTCAACCGACCTTCTGCCGACAACGGCAAATTTGACCAGCATCACCGTGCGCTCATTGACCTTCCTTGTCGTTGACAGCATCACGGCAAATCCCGTAGCGGGCACTGCCTTCAACATTAGCGGCCAAATCGTTTCAGACAACGGTTCTGGACTTGTTGAGCGGGACAACCGAGTCCTTCCCAACGCGAATGTGCTGTTCTCCATCGATGGTCAACCGTCTGGATTTACGGCGGCCGGTGGCTCAATCGGTGTTGATGGCTACTGGAACGCCACCATTCGGTTGAGCGAGACCTTTGCCGCTGGAAATCACGTAATGGAAGCCACGTACATACCCAACGTGAATTATTATGTCGGGTCGGACAACAACACAACCTTCGATTCTCGAGGCTTCTCGGTGATGAATTTCATCGTCCCCTCTCTCGACGGCATTGGACAGCCCTCGCTGAACGACCGAACCGAACGAAGCACACCGGTTTCATTCTCGGTGCTCCTGCGAGACAATCAAGGCCAACCGTTGGACAACCAAAGCGTCCTCGTTTCCTTGACTTCAACGCTCGATGGAGGTTCACCGGTTCAAATCACGGTGCTCACCGCCTCCAACGGTTCCGCATGGGGCAACCTTACCGTGCCTGCGAACATGACGGTCGGACCGACCGGTATCCACGCTACTTATGCTGGAACTTCGGGAACCACTGGCATTGTCGGCACGAATGCGAGTTCACAATTTGTGGTCTTGGGCCAAACCGACCTCACCATCCTCGAGGCTCCGTCTGTCCTCGTTGCAGGCGATACGCTCGTGGTCAACGGCACCCTGCTTGATGACCTTGGACTGGTTCTCCAGAGCAACGGTGAACCCTCCACCGCCATCGTTCATCTCTTGCTTGATGGTGTTCCAGTGGCGAGCGTTGAAACCAACAACCTGACCGGTGCCTACTCGTTTGCCTACACTCTTCCAGACAACACCGCCGCTGGACCTCACCAGATTGCTGTTGAGTTCCGGGGTGGACGCGAATGGGTCGACCCGGTTGGATTTGGTGATACCAACAACCCAGAATACTACATGCCAAGTTCAGCAACGGTTGAATTCAACGTGAGTGTTCCAACCAAGATTTTGCTCCTCACGGCGAGCGGTGATGCGGACCGTGAGACCACGATGACCATCCAAGGAAGGTTGCTCGACGTGGTTGATAACCCACTTTCCAACATG
>CAXHCG010000215.1:0-2811 GCA_964014905.1 uncultured Candidatus Poseidoniales archaeon
TCAAAAACACCAACCTCCAACTGCGCTATGAAATTGCGGACACCATCGCCAACCCAACAACCGACAACAACGGCCAGGCGCAAGTCGGGCTGAACGTCTCGGATGAGACTGACGACACGCCAACGAAGGACGACCACACCAGCAACGGTGTCGTTGTTTACGACCCTGTGGGAAGGGTGGTTGGTGCGACAACGGTTGTACAAGACTTGAGCGTGGTGGGGGTGGATCTCATCGCTCAAGCGAGTTCAGTCATAGTTGAACGAACCCGGGGCGAAGACACGGCAACGCTCAGCGCCTCCATCGGCTACAACGCCCTGCCCGGCGACATTCTCACTTTTTCCCTTCCCGCACAAAACCGCGGTGTGCTCACAGCCCCCTCCACCTCCATGGAGATTGAGACCCCCGACGGTTCGGTGATCCGAAATGCCCTCTCTGCCATTGCCCCCTATGCTGAAGAACGGGTGGAAGTGGACTGGTCGGTTCCAGGCGACATGGCCATCGGAACGGCGGAGATGACCTTCGTCGTTGACCCAGACGAGAACGTCACCGCCGATGCCAACCGAAGCAACAACGCTGCGTCCTTGTCCATCTTCATCGGCCGTGCACCCACCGCTGATCTGCAGGTTGATGAAGGGAAATACACCTACGAGAACATCACTTTGAACGCTACGGAAAGCTTTGACACCGATGGTGGAGATGTTGATTGCCTGTTTGAGATTGAATCACGAGCAGGCCTCATCGATGTCATCGAAGCTCCCGGTTGCTGGACACAGTGGAATTGGTCAAACAGCGGCACCTGGAGCGTGAAGGTGTTGGTCGTTGATGAAGAACTCGACGTTGACGAAATGCAGGTCGACGTCGTGGTCTTTAATCGTGCTCCGAACTTTGAGTTATCCTACCCCGAATCCGTGGCTGTGGAATCTCCAGTCACCATTGAAGTGCTCAACATGACCGACGTTGATACGGTAGCACCTGCGGGCCAAATCGTGAAGGTCTACTGGCCGGATTGGACCGATTGTGGCGTGGTGAACGACGCCGAGGCGTCTGATAAGAAATGCACGTTTACACCAACTGATGAAGGCATGATTTCCATCACGGCCCAAGGCATCGACGACGATGGCGACTTCAAGAACATAACAGCTGAAATCATGGTGCTGAACATCCCACCAACTATTTCCGCTCCTTCACTGCTCAAAGGTGGACTCGAAGTTATGCCGGATGAAAACGGAACCTGGCACCTCGACGAAGACGAAGTAGCGCTTTTGCGCGCTACAGCAAGTGATTCTGCGAACGATGAAGGCACCGTCATCATCGAATGGCACCCCTCCTTGAACGACGAGAACTGGACCGTTTCAAGCATTGGAATTTCATCCTCCGAAGCCGTTTCGTGGAACACCTCCGGAGAACACACCATTCAGGTTCGAGCCATTGACGCTGACGGAGCCACATCCGACCTTCGACAGGCCATGGTGATGATTCACAACGTGGCGCCAAGCGTGACGGGCTTGCCAGGAAACACACCCGCCATCGAGGGTGATATGCTCAACTTGAGCGTTGTCGCTTCCGACACACCATCTGATATGGGAAGTTTGGAAATTTGCTGGGATTTGGATGCTAAACTTGACGATGATAATGACGGGATAACCGACAACGATTGCGAATTTACGGGAGCAACCATCAACCCTACATGGACGACCAAGGGCGTCCGAATGATCACGGTCACGGTCACCGATGACGACGGGGCAACGGCCCAACAAAGCATGAACGTGAGCGTTTTGAATCTCCCCCCCCGTGAAGTGGCCAACAGCCAAACGTCGTTTACGAATTTGACCGAGGGCGACAACCTCACGTTGCTCGGAAGCGACCTCATCACGGACTCTGCCAACGACATCGAGAACCTCGCTTACCAGTGGGACAGTTCCCACCTCGACACCGATTCGGACGGCTCAAAAACTGGAGACGTTGATTTCACCGGTCTTGCGTGGAACATGGATAACCTTCCCCCCGGTTCGTGGACCGTCGTGCTGACCGTAACCGATGATGACGGTGAAAGCATCAGCAGAGAACTCACGATTGTGGTGGCTGAACTTCCTGCCGACGGGCTCATTGAGAGCATCACCAGTGCCGTTGGCACCACCACTGCGGTGGTCATCGGTTTGCTTGGCATCATCATCGTTGGCCTGGTCATCTTCCTGTTGTTCACTCGACAAGGCTCAAGCCAAGCCGAAGATTTCGGGATGTTCGAACAGAGTCAATTCGCCTCCGCTCCAAAACCAGTTGAAGCCATACCTGCGGCTCAACCCGCCCAGCCCGAACCCATGGCTGCGCAGCCCGCATCACAACCGGTGGCTTCCGAACCATATGCGGCGCCGATGGAACTGGAAACAGCCGTCAGTGCAGGTCCACCCGTTCCAGCCTCTGGACTTCCTGATGGATGGACAATGGAACAGTGGAACTACTACGGCGAGCAGTGGCTAGCCGCTAACCAGCCCGCTCCCGCACCGGTTCAACCCATAGTTTCACAAACTCCACCAACCTCTGAATCCACAGAGTTGCAGTCGTTACTCGACGACTTGGACTTCTGAGGAACCGAAATGGGAAGTTTGTGGCAATTTTTTGGACTTCCCGATCCAGAGGGTGGCACTGCCAATGAACGAGCACCTCCTTCGCAAGCCTCACAAGGTCCCGTCTCCCTTTCAAGCAGTGATGCAAAACCAGCCCTCGAAACGGCACCCGCTGAGCCAGTCGCAACGACCCAGGTAGTGAGTCCAGTTGATCTCAGGTCCCTACGCACACCACCACTGGGTTGGA
>CAXHCG010000216.1:0-2796 GCA_964014905.1 uncultured Candidatus Poseidoniales archaeon
GAGATGAAACCGTGATGCTCCTCAACGTGACCGTTGAAAACCGGGCGCCGAAGATTGAAGTCAGAAGCCAACGGACGGAAGCCAAGGTCGAATACCCAATCACGCTCTATGCTTATGCCAACGACTCAGATTCAGAGAAGGTTTGGCCGGGCGTTGTGGACATTTACTGGCCGGGTGCTAACTGCAAAGAAGGCTACTACACGCGCGTCTGCACCACCACATCGACAACCGAAGGTTGGAAGACATTCACCGCCATCGGGACGGACGACGACCGAGCAACAGCATCAGCAACCTTTGACGTCAAGTTCTCCAACATTCAGCCGCACAGCATCAATGTTCAGATGATCGATGAGAATGGACCAATCCTCATGGACGCTCAAGACACGTGGCACGTCGATGAGGATCAACGGGTCTCGGTCAAAGGCCAAGCACAAGATTCCGTCGACGACATCGAGGACCTCACCCACACGTGGTGGCCAGACGATGCCCAACCGTCCTTGATTCGCGTCTTTGACGGAAGAACCTCTGAATTTGAGATGGTTTGGCTCGAAGCGGGGTTGCACAAAATGCGCTTGGAAGTCACCGATACGGAAGGTGCCTCAAGCGGGATACAGGAGCGGTGGGTCAGCGTGCAAAACGTCCCACCAATTATCGAACCCATTGCATCGGTGCTTCCCGTCGCCGAAGGTCAAACCGTGAGCGTCTCAGGGACGTCGACTGACACACCTTCCGACCTCGAAACCTTGGTGAAATGTTGGGACATTGACCCGAGCATGGACTCTGACGACCTCGGGAGTGCAGACGATGACTGCGATGTCATCGGCGACAACCTGACCGTTTCGTGGAACAGAAGCGGAACTCACAAACTCGTTTATCACGTCACCGACAACGATGGCGCTCATGCAAGTGAAGTGCTGGACGTGCTTGTCTTGAACACGCCCCCCATCGTGCAAACAGCACCCTTCTCGTGTGTTGCCTATGAGGCGTGCATCATGGATGCAAGCAGTACATCCGATGCCCTCAATGACATTCAAGACCTAACAATTGCATGGGACATCGACGTCACGGTCGACAGCAACGAAGACGGCATACCCGACAACGATGCGGACCTGATCGGAAAAACAGTGTCGTGGACGTTCAAGCAAGACGGCTTGCAATCGGTCAAAGTGATGGCTTGGGACGAAGACCCGGAACGACCTGGAACAAAAGTGGTCACCTTCGCCATCCTTCCCGCTGACCGCAGTCCGATAGAAAATCTTGGGGCTGCCCTTGTCGGTGAAGAAGCGGAACCTGTTGCTCAACTCAGCCTCCTGGCCGTGATGTTGCTTCTCGTCATGCTTTTCTCGAGACGGCGTCGCCAAGAGACATCTTCCGATACATGGGACGAAGTTTCCGAATCCCTGACGGGCAACCTCTTCGCCGAACGGGAAGAAAAAATGAAACAGAAACGACCCGAGGGGCCTCCTCCACAGTATCTTTTCCAAGACGCATTGGGGCAAGCACCGAGTGGAGCAGCAACCCACAACGGACCCCCTCTGCCGGCGTCTGGCCTACCTGAGGGTTGGACCATGGAGCAATGGGAGCACTATGGTCAGCAGTGGCTTGAATCCCAACCATAGGTTGCGTCACACAAAGGACATTCTCTTTTGTATCAGAACTGCCACCTCGTTTTATGTTCGGACGAACATGCCAAGCCGCCTTCCTCGTCGCCCTCTTCCTTACCTCGCTGGGTATGGGTGTTGTAGAATCGTCGGTAAATTTGGACGAAGCACCTTCTCAACAACGGTCCGAAGGCGTGGACGGCGTGGTGGACGTCCCCAATTATCGGATTGGAGATGAATGGGTCTATGAGACAAAATTTGACATCGCTCAACTGCTCGCCCAGGCCAACGTCTCAGCCTCCCTCAACACGCTCACAGGCGACACGACCAACGAAGTGACCGACATCAGCTACACAACCGACACCGACGGCACCACCGTTCTTGTGTATGAAATTGAAATTTCAGGTTCGTTCACCAGTGCCAACGGAAACACCAACTGCGGTGCAACGCTCGAGGGTGTCAATGGACGAGTCAACATCGAATACCAGGGCCTCGACGTGATTCGTGCCCGCGATTTGGGACTCATCACCTCGGATTTCTTCCTTGGTGTGGATTTCATACCCTGCGTTTTTGGAGCCCCGCTTGGTTTCCTAAAGGAAGACCTCGGTGATGTGACGTTCAACAACTCCTACACCCCTGCCAAAGAGCGACATGACTTCCCGATGCGAAAGGGAGAACAGTGGTACATGCCCTTCAGCGCAAGCACCATCGTAACAGGGACCTCTGAGTACTTTGACCCCTCGCAGTTTGATTCCACTGAAGCGGAAAACAATTCATGGCAAGTCATCAAGAATGAGGCCCCCACAGAAAACGGTTCATCGCCCCCACAATATTCTGGTTGTGACGATTCCTACAAAGTCGCCGAGTGGAATGCCACGGGCGTGAACGCTGGATTCAACTGGTACTGTCCGGCCGTACGAGGAAGCGTCTGGAACAGAATCATCAACCCCGCAGGATTCACCATCGATTGGATTTTGAAGACGTACAGCCCCTCCGATTCCAACAGTGTAGTCCCTGCGTCCTCACCGGGTGGACGGAACACACAAATCAATGTTCAAACAACCACAACGGCAACGCTTCCTGACGCCATCGAACAGATTTCAATTGATTACGGGGTGGCTGGTTCTCCGAGCATTCCCATCAAAAACACCAACCTCCAACTGCGCTATGAAATTGCGGACACCATCGCCAACCC
>CAXHCG010000217.1:0-2727 GCA_964014905.1 uncultured Candidatus Poseidoniales archaeon
TGCGTGTCGATAGATGGGGACAAGATTACCTTCCTTGACGGTTTCCTCGAAGAGGACCTTGAGATGGATGAAATCCTCACAACTCCTGTGAGGAGCACTATAGCTCCCCACCTTGCGTTGCTGAGGCAATGCTTCCCGCTGATTCCGAGTATTTTGAACGCCTCGGTTCTTCCCACGGAAGCTTTGTTTCCGGGGGGCTCCACGAAATTCGTCGAGGATATCTATGCTTGTGACATTGTCGCGGACATCCTGAACAACGGCATGGGTGCGATACTTAAAAGCTACATCAGTGCCGGGAAAAGCTCTCTGAAGGTACTGGAGATCGGGGCAGGGACAGGAGGTAGCACGACGCACATGGTCAAGGCTTTAAAGGAGTCCTCTGTGGATGTTTTCTACACCTTCACTGATATTTCTGGTTCTCTTCTGAGAATGGCCAGATCGAAATTCTCTGAGTTCGACTCAATCATGGAATTCAAATTTCTTGATGTAGACAAGGACCCTGCTGAACAAGGCTTCCGTTGGCACTCCTACGACGTAGTCGCGTGTACAAACGTTCTGCACGCGACGCCGTGCATTGAGCGTACTCTCGGAAACGTAGCGAAGTTGCTCAAACCGGGGGGGATCATACTCTTGAACGAGCTGACCGAGTTCAACATTTTCGCCACCTGCACTTTCGCCCTCCTTCCTGGATGGTGGGCTCCGGAAGATAGCGAGAGAAGAATTCCCTTCTCTCCTCTTCTTTCTACTTCCATGTGGTCGAAGGAGCTCGCGGCGCAGGAATTCGGGCCGGTCTTCGTTGGGGCATCAAAATCTTCAAAAGAAGATGGAATTTCTTCGCAGCATCTCATTGTCGGGGTGTATGCGCCCGTGTCCGTATCCGAGGAAGTCAAACGCGCAGTGGGGTCCGCGCCCAATGTTGCGCCTCTCGCAGATGGGAAGGTATCTAGGGATACTTCAAGCGCTGATTCAGGAGGCAACAAACTTTTCCCAGAGTTGTTGTCTATCGTCAAGCGAACTCTCGGAGAGGAAGTGTCTCACGACCGACCGCTATTCGAGATGGGTCTCGATTCGCTCTCTGCGATCGAATTGAGCGAACAAATCAGCAACTCTTTTGCCATATCCATCGAACCCACATCCATATTTGACTACCCCACCATAGCAGAGCTCGCTGGGAAAATAGCGGCAGATGTTGGTTCAACGTTTGTATCAATGGAGCCGACGTCAACTCAAAGTGCTGGTGCAAAACGCGAGGGTCTGACTGTGATTGTCGGGGTCTCGCTGTCCTTGCCGCTGGCGAATGACGTTCAGGATGTCTTGCGGGACATGTCTGCGTCTAGGGATATTCAGAGGCGAGTTCCTTACGAGCGTTGGGACATCGAGGCCAGCGAGAACTCAAAGTTCAAATTTGCGACATTTGTGGAAGACTGTTTCGGGTTCGATGCGAGAGCTTTCGGAATGAACGACAGTGAGTCCGTCGTCATGGATCCTCAAATCAGGTCGATGCTGTTCTGTACCTCTAGCGTGCTGGCAAGTCAGAGGACCCACTTCAATTCAAGTAGCGGCATTGCTGTCGGATGCATGAACCCTATCGAGTACGGGACAGTCCTTAATTTCCACGGCATTCAGAGTGCTTTGACTCCGCTCGGAAACGGCATGTCATTCTTGTGCGGCCGATTGTCCTACACCTTCGGCTTTCATGGCATATGTACAGCCGTAGACACAGCTTGCTCATCTTCATTGGTTGCTGCACACGTTGCTGTCCTGCATATGTGCGATACCTCGTCAAGTTGTGTGATCGGGGGGGCGAATGGGATGTTTTTGGGATACACAACCGCCATGTTGGGGACAATTGGGGCTCTGGCGCTCTCTGGGAGATGCAAATCATTTTCTCAGGATGCAGATGGGTTTGGTCGTGGCGAAGGATATATGGCCATCGGATGTGCCAGAGTAAGTGACGGCAATCAGCCCTCGAAGGCTGTGTGTGTGGCTGCGACCTCGGTTAATCATGACGGCAATTCAAGCTCCCTGACGGCCCCTCACGGGCCTACTCAGAGGTCTCTGCTTCTCGGGTGCAGGGAGCGATCGGGCTTCAAGCATCTTGAAGCTCTGTCGTCGCATGGAACCGGGACAACTTTGGGAGACCCCATCGAAGCCAACGCAATTGTCCAGTCACTGACCTCCAACTCCCCAGACTTGCCTAAAACGTGCACTCTCATAGCGAGCAAGTGTTTCTATGGCCACACAGAGAGCACTGCGGGGCTGACAGGGCTGTTGAGTGCTATGATTCCCATGACTAGCTTCGTGTCGTTCACGACGAAAATTTTGTCTCTCAACCCTATCGCGGCATCGACGTTCGATAATGCGACGGATCTGTCGCTGTCGATACCTCGTTCAACTCTTGGCAATAATGTTGAGGTTTCTGGAACGAGCTCATTCGGGATGAGCGGGGTAAATAGCCATGCTATCTTATCTTCGACTGTCCTCGTGAGCGGACGAGCGGATCTGATTTTTGAGAAACGCGACATGCGCTGTATTGCTGTCACAAGCCCGAACTACAGGCAAGCCGCTGTGTCTCGTCAATCTGTGACGTTCACTTTCCCCCTGAAGAGCCGAGCGGCCGATCTTCACCACCACAAGATACAGGATAGGTGTATATTCCCCGCCGCTTCGTTCTTGGAAGGTATCTCGTCGATCCAAGGAACTCTCCTAGGTACCATGAATGGGAAC
>CAXHCG010000218.1:0-2726 GCA_964014905.1 uncultured Candidatus Poseidoniales archaeon
GGCTGGTTTTTCCGACCAAGACGTTGCCTCCCTCGAGGGAGGTTTCGGGCACGGGCAGGCCGTCAGCTTCGAGGTGAATGTAGGCTTCTGGAGCCTTCACGCCTTTGATCTCGATCTTCTTGTTGTAGTCTGGCTTCTCAATTTCTTCAACCTGTCCGCCAGGGAATCGGCGGCGCTCAGCGTTGTACGTTCGGTTGAACGTCGAGCGGCCAAGGGCTCGGTCGATGGAACCTTTGTTCATGATGACGGCGTCTTGCATGTTGTAGCCGTGCAAGGACATGATGGCGACAATGAAGTTCTGTCCACCAGGACGGTCGTCGAAATTCGTGGTCTCCATGGCTTGCGTGCGGGTGATGGAACGTTGTGGGTAGTGCAAGATATGGGCTCGAGTGTCCGGGCGCATGCGGTAGTTGGCGCTCGGCAGTCCGAGGGATTGCTTGACCATGGCCGTACCTCCCGTAACACGAGGGGTTGAGTTGTGTTCGGGGTAGGGGATGAGCGAAGCGCAAACACCGAGAACGAGCTGTGGGTCAATTTCACAGTGGGTGTGTTCAGCGGTGTACAACAAAGGCACATCAAATTCGGTGGTCAATACTTCACCGTTCGGCATTGAAACGTCGGCTTTCAAATGGGCGATGTCTGTACGTGGTTCACCCAGATTCATCCATTGAACATCCTCGTATTTTACAACACGACCGGCCAAACCGGAGCTGTCACCCTCGGGGATGGTTTCAGGCAACACGAATGGACGCGGTGCGATGTAGAGGTCTTCTTCCTCTTCAGCGTCGACCCATTCCACCACGCCTTCAATGATGAGGGAGCGGAAATTGATCTCTCCACTGGCGAGCTTGACCAGATGATCTTGCGTTAGACGTGGAGCACCGTCGTAGAGGATGAGCAAGGGGCGAAGAATTCGTCCTTTGTCCGTGTTGATGAAGATGTCTTTGTTTTGGGCATCATGACGGATGGAAACTTCGGAGGGAATCACACCTCGGCGTCGGGACGACTTGAAGTGATCAACGAGTTTCTTACCTCGCTTGTGGATGCCGTAAATGTCGCCGTTCACGTGAACACGGTCGCCATCGGTCCAGTCGTCGGGCTGGTACACGTCGAGTTCGTCGAGCCGCTCCCTGATCTCAATCTCGTCAATGTTCTCTGAGATGTCAATCATTTGAGCAGCGTTCTTTACCAAGCCGCAGTTCTGTCCTTCGGGGGTTTCGTTCGGGCAGAGCCGACCCCACTGTGTTGGGTGGAGGTCACGGGCCTCGAAGTGAGGTTGACTGCGGACCAGTGGAGAGGTGACACGACGCATGTGAGAGAGCGCTGCGAGGTAGGTGGTGCGGTCCAACAACTGACTGACGCCAGAGCGGCCTCCGACCCAGTTTCCAGTTGCGAGGGCGTGCATGATTTTGCTGGTCAAGACGTCGGGCCGAAGGCACGACGTGATCTTCAGTTCTCGCTTGCGGTTGTGGTGGCGCTCAAGTTGGTACTTGAGGTCCCGGGCGAGTTGTCCTGCAGAGACACGGAACAAGTCCTCGATGAGGTCGCCAGCGAGGCGAACTCGTTTGTTAGCGTAGTGGTCCTTGTCGTTCGGGTCTCGACCTTCAATGGCCATTTCGAGCACCTGTCGGACGATTCGGCCGAGGTAAATGGCTTTCTTTTCACGGTCTTCGAACTGGTCGCCAAGGTGGGGAAGGAGCTCGCGGTCAAGGAGTTGACTTACACGTGCTTCTCTGTATTCCTTTTGTTGACCTGCGGCGAACTTCTTCTCGAGCCATTGATGGCTTTCCTCGGTCGTGACGACTTTGTATTCTTCGTTGTCGTTGACCTCGTTGATGTTGGCGACGATGAATTTGAACGAATCCGTGTTTCCGGCGATGGCCTGGAAGATGTTTTGATCGTTCTCAACGCCGAGGGCTCGCATCAGAAGCACAACGGGAATGGCAGTGGTGCCGGCGGTGGAAATTTTGACCATCAGCATGCCGTCTCGGCGCTTTTCGACGGTGAGGGGTTTGCGCATACCGTCCTTTTGCGAGAAAATCTTGGCCACTTCCGTTTGCTTGGCGTATCGCTTGTTGATTTCAACCGTGACTCGGTTTGGAGCGAGGTCTTCCATCGAAATCAGAACACGTTCGGTTCCGTTGATGATGAAGTAGCCGCCGGGGTCAAGAGGATCTTCGCCTTTCTTTTGGAGAAGTTCATGCCAGGAGGTCTTGTCCTCGGAGGAGGTCGTGGGCGTGAGCACGCGGTCACCGGCGATGTGCTTTGGGTGGAGGTTGCAACGTTCAGAGCGAACCATGATTGGCATGTTGCCAACAGCGACGCCAGACTCGGTTGGAGATGGGACGCCATTGCGCTTGATGGTGAAATCGATGGTCACGGGGGACATGTAGGTCAGTTTGCGAAGGCGGCATTCCATCGGAGTTGATGGGTTGAGCGCACCGTTTGCTTCCTTGACCGTCGGCTGGCCAAGTTTTACATTCTTGAGGCGAATGACGATGTCTTGGTCGTGAACGTCAAGTTTGATGTAGCCTCCTTCGTCGTCGTTGAAGTCTTCATCGGTGCCAACACGGATGTTGCGGATGATTCGCTCCATGCGAGAAACAGAGCTCTCGGTGGCTGGTATGCAATCGTTGTACGATGCGAGTTGGTGGTTGACAAGGCTGCGTTCTTTGAAAAACTGTCTCTTATACACATCTGACGCTGCCGACGAAGGTTCGAGTGTA
>CAXHCG010000219.1:0-2719 GCA_964014905.1 uncultured Candidatus Poseidoniales archaeon
AGATTATCAGCGGTCTCGTGGGCTCGGAGATGTGTATAAGAGACAGGTGACGGAGTATGCGACCCATTTGAAATCGCGGGATGCTCAGATGAAGCAGCTTGTAACTACAACGCAGAAGCAACCGATGAAGACGATTGCACCTATGCAACAGACGGTTACAACTGCCAAGGACAGTGCCTCGCCGATGACGATGACGATGGAGTCTGCGACGAGTTCGAAGTCGAAGGATGCATCAATCCCGAAGCCTGTAACTACGTCGATCCAAGCCTCGTCACAGACCTTGTAAACTGTGTCTTCCCAGATGCAGGATATGACTGCGACGGAGTGTGCTTGAATGACGCCGATGCCGATGGGATCTGCGATGAATTCGAAATCGAAGGATGCCTCGATGAAGCATCTTGCAACTACAATGCAGAGGCAACCGATGAAAACTGCATCTACCCAACTAACGGGTATGACTGCGACGGACAATGCCTAGTAGATACAGACCAAGACGGAATATGCGACAGCTTTGAAACTGCCGGATGTACTGAGGTGAACGCCTGCAACTACAACGAAGAAGCCACAGACGATGACGGAACCTGCTTCTTCTGTGGATGTGAAAGTGAAGGCGGTGAAGGAGAATCTGGTTCTCCATACACCCTCACTGTAGAAGAGTACGCAACGGACATCGTCCCTGGACAAACAACCTACCGCATCTACCAGAACATGGTCAATGCCGATGACTTCCTCAGCTCCGTCTTTGGAAACAACGACGATCCGTTTAGCCTGTCGACAACCACTGGGTTCTACAACAGCTCATTCGGTGGAACAACTGCTGGAGATGTCAATGCGCTCCTCTTCTCGTTCTTCCCGGACCTCGCAGCTGATAGCTGGGTAACCGTAGGAATCGAAGCAACACCTACTGGAAGCCAAGTCGCTATCAGTACCGTAGAAAGTACCGAACAGCCATGGATCAATGCCTTTGCTGCTGCCTCTAGCATCGACGGACAGAACATCGTCATAAACGATTTTACAGGTGGCGCATGGTACGTACTCAACGGAACGCCAAACGGACTGCCCGACGAGAACAACCGAGTACTCATCATGCAAATCACAACCGCAGGTGAAGTATCAGGGATGTTCAATACGCAGATCTTCGAAAACGGAAACGGTGAAGACGATCTCCGAAACACATACTCGTTCACTGGAACAGGTACATTCAATGCAGAAGGCGCTGGAAGCCCCGGTAGCTCAAATGCCTGTGGATGCACAGACTCTGAAGCGTTCAACTACGACGCACAAGCGCAGTACGATGACGGAAGTTGCATCGAAACCGTAAACGGTTGTACCGATGAAACGGCATGCAACTACAACGAAGATGCAAACCAAGACGACAGCTCTTGCTCCTATCCTCAAGATGGATACGACTGCGAAGGTCAATGCCTCGCTGATGACGATGACGATGGAATCTGCGACGAGTTCGAAGTCGCTGGATGCTCTGACACAGCAGCATGCAACTACAACGCAGAGGCAACCGACGAAGACGGATCGTGCTTCTTTGCTCAAGATGGATACGACTGCGATGGTAACTGCATCGTAGATACCGACCAAGACGGCATATGTGACGCTTTTGAAGTCGCTGGATGTTCTGATGACACAGCATGCAACTACAACGCTGAAGCCACAGATGATGACGGATCTTGTACGTATGCTCAAACCGGATACGACTGCGATGGCCAATGCCTCGCAGACACCGATGGCGACGGAATATGCGACGCGTTTGAAGTCGCGGGATGTACAGACCCCGCTGCGGCCAACTACGATCCATTTGCAACGGACGACGACGCTTCATGCCTCGATCCCATTTGCATCGATCCCGAAGCGTGTAACTACACCGAGTTCAGTGGCAATGACTACTGCCTCATTGTACAGCCATACCAAGTCCATGAAGGAATGGTTGGCGATCAAGACCTCACTGGGTATGTCACTTACCGCATCTACATCAAGACGCAAAACAGCGATGACTTCGTCTCAAGTGTTTCTGGTGACAACGAGTTCCCAACGAGGATCATGTCGTCCGGAAGCATCCTACAAAGCCCATTCGGTGGATTGCTCGGATCAGACCAGAATCCTTCACTCTTCGGCTTCTTCCCCGCTGCCGAATACGATAGCTATGTGACCATCGGCCTTACAGAAGGTGCTGGACCAGGTGAAGGTGTCGTCAATACCATTGAAGATACCGGAAACCCATGGGGCTTCAACTTTGAAGCTGGACAAGACCTCCTCATCGATGATGCCATTGGAGGTGGATGGTTCATCTTCAACGGACAATCCAATGGAGTCGCTGGTGATGACAGCCAAGTATTGCTCGCGCAAGTAACCACCAACGGAACACTCTCAGGATCGCTGTACGTTCAGACATTCGTCAACGGATCTCCAGCAAACGAAGTTCGAACGCTTCTCGATATCGAAGAGGCTTGTGTCGCTCCCGGTGGACCCGAAGTGTGCGAGTTCCCTGAATCCGGATACGACTGCGAAGGCCAATGCCTTGCTGATGCCGATGACGATGGAATCTGCGACGAGTTCGAAGTCGAAGGGTGCTCCGATGAAGCCGCCTGCAACTACAGCGCTGAAGCCACCGACGATGACGGATCGTGCTTCTTTGCTCAAGATGGATACGACTGCAATGGCCAATGCCTCATAGATACGGACGGTGACGGAGTATGCGACCCATTTG
>CAXHCG010000220.1:0-2657 GCA_964014905.1 uncultured Candidatus Poseidoniales archaeon
GGATAACGACGATGTGAAGAAAGAGGCCGAGCCAACCGCTCATTGAGGTGAGTTCGACATCTCTAAATTGAATTTCATTTGCATCTGGGTGTTGCGCTTCCATGGTATCGCTGAGGAAGAAGCACTAATAAGATATTGCGGTGATATCATCTTGATACAACTTTATTCTTGCCTGCTTGTCCAAGCACAACGTCCGTTTTTGGAACAGAGGGTGGCCTCAGTGTCGCATTGGAGCCCGTATCCTTTTCTCAAAATACGCTTCGTTGCCTTTGGCACATATGGGTCGTTCATTCACAAAGTACCATCAATTTGTGAACAAAATTTTTGCGGTTGAATTAAACAGTATATCGTCTGGAATTTCAAAACCTGCGGATACAAATGAGTGGATGATGGCGTGTTCTTGAAGTTTATACCCCTCAGACGAGCGAAACTTCTCCAATGCCGCCTCATCTGACCATCGTGTGTACACAATGACGCGTTCCTCATCCTCAGCAAATGTTGAACCAATGCAACCGTTCTCGACTGCTGTTGAAAGAAAGGCCACCAAGGACTCACGCATGGCGGCCGTAATTTCTCTGTTTTTTTTGTTGGTGATCCACATGCGAAGAACCGAAGCTTCCTTCATGGAACCACCTCGAATCAGACGGTTTAATGTCGTTTCAATCCGGCGTTGCGTCGCTATCAATGGACCTTTGTTCCTTTCGTTCACGGATTCACGTCAGCGAGCAACAAAAGAATTCCAGCGATGAGGGCTGGAATCGTGGTGTGGATGGTCGCCCAGAGGCTTGCAGCTTTGTGGCGCACCAGCAACGGAAACAATGCGTCCCCGTCTTGGCTGATGGCGTTTGCAGCCAGGGCCGGGAAAGAAATCATGTCTTTTGTGTAAGCGGTAATGGAATGATTTGTGGGCCACAACCGGGGATGAGCCCAATCATCGCCGCAGCCACCACGGCGATGAATCCATCACCGTACCTGCTCATGTCTTGCTCTGTGATGCCGCTGAATAACATCCCAAATTCAAAGGCAAGGTAGGCGATCATCACCCAAAAGGTTACGAAGGCCGTTTCACTGGCGGAGTGTATCATGGTCTCGCGCATGGAATGCAATTTATCGCCGATGGTCGCCTCAGTGTCGTCGCCAATCCAGTTCTTTTGAGCGATGTATAAAATGACTGAAAGGCTTGTTCCCAGCAGACCCACCCACGTTATGAAACCGTCCATGGTGGTGGGGTCGAACGATAATTCCAAACTGTAATCGGGGTCTTGGCCTGACCAAACCAGCAAAAGAATGGCGAACACAAGGCCGATGACGGTGACACTCCACCACACGAGGTAGCCCCGGTGGAGGAGATTGTAGCCCACTCCCCCCGGCTCCTCGCGGGCCAAATCGTCCAAAACCGATTCATCAACCGGTTCTTCTTCAGGCGGTTCTTGGCCAATGGTGGGTCCAAATCGACCGAGCGGCTGGCGCGGCGTCGTGCCGGTCATGTCAACCAAGTAGCCCCACGATACACCAACAACGAACGAAATGACGTGAACGGCGATTAGAGGTGCGACAAACGTTGAATCGGTGATGGCTGCCCCAATCAACACGAAGGCAGAATCGCCAAGCGTGGCGATCAACGTTGCCAACACCGTGCCGTAGGTGACGTACCCGCGCGCATACATGGGCATCATCACAATGGCCCCTCCACAACCGGGCGTTAACCCCATTAGCGCCCCGATGACAGGTTGCAGTTTCTTCTTTTTACGAATGTATTCGACAAACCGCCCGCTTGTGGCATACTGCAACCAACTGAACAGAAACACCATGGCCGCCACGAAAACAGTGACGGCAAGAAACGCATCTCTCATGCTGACGACGATGACTTCGAGAACTTCCGAGAAGCTAACCATCATTTTCCCCCCTTGAGTTCAATTTTCACCAAACTGGCGATCGATGAGGAAATACGCTTTTTCACATCACCAATTTTGACATTAAGGCCGCCGTCAAACTCATCCCGGGAGATGATCTTTAGGTGAATGCCAGGGTGGATGCCATTGCTTTCAAGCCATGACAAAATAATCGGGTCGTCATCAGGAACCTGCATCACCGTAAGGTCCATGTTGATTGGAGAATCGCATAACGGAAGGTCTCGTTCGTTGTACAGTTCCCCGTTGGGTCCTGGGATTGGATGCCCGTGTGGGTCGCGAGTCGGATTGCCGAGGTATTCGGCGATGGCCATTTCCAAATTCTTTGACAGGGCGTGTTCGAGTGTTTCCGCCTCATCGTGTATCTCCTCGCGACCTAAACCGAGTGTTTGTGCGAGGAATGTCTCCAATAACCGATGTTTACGAACGATGGAAAGCGCTTCCAATTCGCCTTTTTTGGTTAACGATGCCCCCTTGTAGGGGATATGGTCGACCAATCCCTTTTCTGCTAGCCTTAGAACCATTTTCGTTGCTGACGCTTTGCTCACTTGAAGATTATCGGCAAGTTGCTTCGTTCCAACGTTGTTGGGCCCGAGCTTCCAGAGCGATTTCAGGTAGTCCTCAACGGCGACTGAGTACATGGGCGGCCGTTAGCCATGGCTAATATAAGCGTTTGTCAGTGCTAACTTTCTCTTTTCTTACGACCAAATCGTCTCGGTATCCAAGCCTCATATCAGTCAATTCTTC
>CAXHCG010000221.1:0-2653 GCA_964014905.1 uncultured Candidatus Poseidoniales archaeon
CCATAATCCACGGCCTTGAGGTTGCCCAATCGCTTTGGTTCGGCAACAGAAAAAAGGCGTGCAAAACGCAAGCGTGGCAGACTGACGGCCGCACCCTTCAAGAGGGGGTTTGCGAAAGGTCGCTCTGGAGGGTGCGTTAGCATGGTGGTCTTTGAGCACGGCGATTTGATTGAACAGCGACGCGGCGGTGTCGATGTTCTCCGGATTCTCGTGCGAAATCTTGCCGTCCACGAGCAGTCGGGGGCCGTCATGATTCGGTCATCCGCCGCATCGCATGACCGTCAGGGATGGTTGTTGTTTCGACTTGGTCAACCCGTTATGGCCTTCCATCTCGCCGAAGCCGAGCAGACCGGTCTTGAGGCCTTGCTCAGCATTGAGCAAGATGCTCTCGAAGTGGAGAATGAGTTACTTTTGTTTGAGTTGACCATGAACACCCTTCGAAAGGTGATGAGTGAACACCCCTCAAGCGTTCTGCACTTGGAACACCACGACCAGAAGGACGATGCGGAATCATGGTGGTCCAGCGTACGCTTGCCCTCCTCTTCTTGGCGGCGAGCGGCGAGACTGGAGGACATCGAAGCGCTCGCACTTTCAACCGAGCAACGTCAACGTTCAACCCCGCATGACTCACAAGCTGCACCTGCGTTGGAACCCGGCCGGATTTATCTTCTCGATTCACCCGACCCGCATCCGATGATTCAACTTGGCGTTCAACTGGCTGAACGGGGCATGCCTTTGCTTGGTTTGTTCGGCCTCCCCCATGCTCAAACCGAATCCACTCATCGCCTTCCGTTGCCACAATCCTATGCCTTGCTTTCCTCGCACGGGCCGTACGATGTTCTCTCCGACAGGGAGGCCATGAACGCGGTGGTCAACGCCTTCCAGTGGGGCAACGAGCGGTCCGTTATCGTGCTTGATGGATTGGACCGCTTGGGCAATGCCTTTGGCGATGCAGGCATGCTTGATGCGTTTCGCTCCATATGCGACGGAGTGCGGTTCAACGACCACGTCGCCTTGGTCACCACCGACCTCGAGATGTTTGAAACTGCGGTCCAGCGAAGCCTTCTCGCAGAGGTGAACCTCTTGCGCACATCGACCGTTGCCGCTTGGAACGATGATCCCGATGCCCTTTGGGACCAGCCCTTGCTCCTCGCTCCCGATGAGGAAGAGGAACAGTGGCTTGCTGCCCAGATCGAACACCAAGGTGCGAAAGTCGGTGGTCCACCGGCGTCAGAAAACTTCGTGATCGAGGGCGGTTCGTACGAGCCCGATGAGGAGGAGCGAGCTCAAGCCACACAAGCCCTTGCTGATGTTGTTGAGTCCTGGCCAGAGGATGGACCTGCTCCACGGGCAGAACCACTCGCCGAGGAATCCATCGAAGTTGGATCAACCGCTTGGCGCCCCCAGCATGAGCGCCCGCCCATCGAAGGCAGGTACGTGAGTGATTCGCCTCGAGCGGTCGAGGAAGGCATGGTAGATGCGCCGACATCCGAACCTGTTTCATCGGCTTCGAATCCCGCTCCTTCAAACGAGGTTGAACCACCAAAAATACGCTCGCCGCAGCGACTCCCGAAGCGAAAACCAACGCCGAGTTTGCCTTCCATTGAAGCCGGTCTCACGCCGTCTCGAAGTTCAGCCGTGGTCGGAAGCGCCCCTTCACTGCCCGATTGGCCCGAGCAACAGAAATCCGTTGACACCTACCGGAAAGAGAACATGGACGTCTTCTCAAACAAACAAGAACGCGCCACAAAACGGCATGCAATCATCAAACGACCAATACAAACCAACGCCATCAAGGACAACGTGAACAGTTCGCCCGATTTAGACAACATGTCACTTCCTTCCGGGAACGTGCCCAAGACGGTACGCCTAGCATCAAACGAGTCCAACCAGGCCCTGACCAACAGCATCCGGCCCGTTGAAAAGGAAACAAAATCCTCCCGCGAAGCCTCCAGCAAAGACCAATCCATCATCAACATGGACGAAGTTTACCTGCGTTGGTCCACGTTTGATGAACCCGATGGAATGGACGCGACTGCGCTCTACAACGAACACGGCGAAGCCCTCGAACGGTACAAGGGTGAGGATGAATGACGTCTTCGCACACCAAACTTCAGTCGGAATTGGAAGACGCCAAGCGCCATTTGAGAACGGCCATCGAGGCCGGTGTCACCACCACAGCCAAACCGGCCCAGCCGGCAGCGAGTGGCCCGCAACGCCAAGCGCTGTCCAAGTTGAACACCCTTTTGGGAAAATCGTCCGTTCCGCAGAAACCCTTGTCGCTGTTTCAAAGCGTCGGTGTGCCACAGCGCCCTACCTACGACGCTATTGCGCATCGGATACTTGGTCCAAACATCGGGGAACCGGTATCGTTCCTTGACACCGGGGACACCTACGCTACGCACGTTGCTCAACGCCTCGCTGAACTCCGGCAACGTCTGGAGTCCAAACCACTGCCGGGAGACGGTGGTTCAGATGACGGATTTGTGGGCGTGGAGTCCGATGGAACACCCGTTTGGGCGGGCGTGCTCAATGAACAGCGGGGGAGAAGTTCTTTGCAACTGGACGAGGAATTGGCCCCGTTGCCGTATGAGGACGTTCATCATCCGGTTCGGCACCAGAACGACACCGCTGATTGGCCGAAACGCATGAA
>CAXHCG010000222.1:0-2647 GCA_964014905.1 uncultured Candidatus Poseidoniales archaeon
GTTCAACGCCAATTAATTGAAGCGCATCCTGAGGCGAACATTCACGCATTTTTGACCTGCCCACACCGTCTTGAGGATTCATGCAGGTGCAGAAAGCCCTCGCCCGCCATGCTTTTTTTAGGCCACCAAATTTTGCGAGAAAACAGGATTCATCCAACAGGGTGGCAACCTGCGAATCACGCAGTGGCAGACACGGAGGTCAACTGGTGGGCTCCGAAACCGAGCGCTCCAAATACGCTTGATCTGATGGTTGGCGACCGAGGTTCCGACATGGGCGCGGGTTGGGCATACGGTGCTCGCTTGTACCGAGTTCCCGCCACGCTTGGGTTGGTGTCAATCGGTGATGGTTGGATGGACAAAGAGGACCCTGGTGAGATGTTTGAACCGTAGGTGATGCAATGGGTTGGTTGGGGCTTGACGACACCGATTCCCTTGACGGGGGTTGCACAACCGCTGTCTTTCAAGAACTTTTGAACGGTCTGCCCGAATCAACAACCGTTGGCGTACCACGCTTGGTTCGATTGTGGCCGTTTGCACAACGTCGGACTCGAGGAAACGCTGCCGTGGGTGTGGAAGTTCATTCCGACGATGTCCCCGGATTGCTTGACCACTTGGACACGTGGTGGACGCATCGCATTGCTCCGTTAGCAGGAACCGTCTCGCCCTCGGACATCTCGGCCCGTGAACAGTCCCCCGCCAGTCCCGGAATGGTTTGGTTTGATCACAAGCCCCCATCTGAAGCCTACACGTCGGCTGTCATGCAAGAGGTTAGACTGGACGAATTACCGTTGCCGAGACGGGCTTGGGGGGGTCATGGACGGATTGGGGCCACGGCGGCTGTTGCTTGGCCCGGTCTGGTTTGCACGTGGGAAGCCATCTCGTGGAGGTTGACCGATGTTGACGGTCCTCGAAACGTGGACAACGCAGCGATTTCAACCATTGATTCATGGCCTGAAATCGTTTTCTCCCGAGACCCCCGCCGTGGTACAAGCCTCATTGCGCCAAGAGGGCGTTCTCCGGTGTTGTTTGGCGTGCGCGCAACAACTCGGCTGGCGGCCGAGCGGGCGTGTGAGTTGTTGGTCGAAAGCGAAGCAACGGAAGCCGTCCAAGGATGGACGGTGTTCCAGACGAATCAAGCCAGCGGCGACCACCTTGGCGAGGATTGGCATCTGACCGTGAAGGAACTCGTTGTCGACCCCGATCGAAAGCACGCGAGTGTATTCACCGATGGCCCCCTTGTCCTCAGTTACGCAGAGGGAGGGCCAGTAAATGCTCTTGCTCGATGGCTGAAACCTGGTGATGTGATTTTGGTCGCTGGTCTCGTTGACCCCGAAGGTGCCGTTCATGCCGAACGGCTCAAACTCGTTTCATGGGTTCCCAGAAAACGCCTTCGGCCGCTTTGTCCCCAGTGCCATGTCCGAATGAAAAGCATGGGTGCAGGCCAAGGCGTGAGGTGTCCAAAATGCAAACGACGTGAAGGAGATGACTGGGTGGAAGTTCTTGGTACGCCCCCCTTCACAACGTGGGTTGAGCCACCCATTGATGCTCGCCGTCATCTTGCTCGTCCATTGCTTTGGGAGCATGCTGGAGAAAAAAGTAAAGACGTCCCAAACCATGAAGAACAGGGTGCCCTGTGATGGGCTCATGGAACCAGACACAACAAAGAACATTGCTTACGCAGTGATGGGGCTAACCCTCCTTGGCATGGTTTGGTTCATCGCCCAGCGGGCCCGTTTAAACCGCTCAACGATGCTGGAATCCTCTGCGCCAAAAGTTGCCGGCGAAGATGAAATGGGTGGGGCCGCACGAAATCCACAGCAGTTTGAAGAACCCGACGAAGATGCTCTTGAGGAAATGGCCAAGCTCCTTGGCGAAGATGACGATTCAGAGGACGAAGCCTGAATCTTCTATGTGCAGTTCAACGCGCTCGCCATGGCGGTCAAGGATTCGCTGGGCACTATGTTTCCCACGCCAAAGGCGCCAAATGGCATAACCCTTCTTTTTCATGGCCTCAGAAGAACGCGCCACGATGGGGTCGGAGCTCTCTCCACTGGCATCGACGCTGCCTTTTGAAATCAACAGGACGGTGATGGTATCGGGGCATTCGTTGGCCACACGCTCAATGTGCTCAAGGCGTTCAGCGGACAAACGACCACTTGAGGCGCACCAATCATCCATGACCACCAACCCCACACTTGGCAGGGACGTGGCGGCTTCAAGCAAGGCGTCAACGGCTCGGTCGAACCTACCACCAAAGTTCATGGCGTGAAAACGGGAACTCTCAACGAGTGAGAGGTGCTCAAACATTTGAGAAAACCTACTCGGATCGGGCATGTCAACCGAAGCCCACAACACTCGCTTTCCATCGTTAATGACGTCCGCCGCAAGGTGTAACCCGACCGTCGTTCCCCCGGTGCTCCCTTCTACCGCCAAATGAATTCGGTCACCGTCCAAACCCAAATCATAGCGTTCCATGGGGCTGAGGTGATGGCATCGGTGAATGAGTGTTCCGGCTTCTCAGCACTTCGCAAGGGCTATGACCTCCGGCCACCTCGTCTGGCCATGAGTGGCGAAGTCCGCAAGGGAGAACGTATACCGCGACGAGAGGTACCTCCGTTTGAAGAAGCCAGCAGTTTTGTTGCTGTCT
>CAXHCG010000223.1:0-2640 GCA_964014905.1 uncultured Candidatus Poseidoniales archaeon
TTTTTCCTTTCAAATAAACCTCTATTTTATGTTCTTTAAACGACCGGAAGTCCCCCAGCAATTCTTCCTTATCAAGACCAAGTCCCGCATTGAGGTACATCGGTCCAAGGCTAACCATTTGCCGCTCAAACTCAGACCGTTCGACTTCTTCGATAAACCGACTAACACGGTCCTCATCCGATACGGCACCGGCTGAAAAAGCGCGAAGCATTTGGGAAAGAGACGGATTTTCATCGCCGATGTGGTCCATCCCCCATCGCATCCAAAACGCCATTTCATCTTCGATCGTGATGGTTGTAATTCGTTCCAGCATCAATCCGCCGTCGCGGTTCTCGAGGTTCATGGAGATGTCGAGCACCATGCTGCTCCCTGCGCCATCGGTTCGCAGTGGCTCATCAGGGGGATAATAGGTGCCGGTTCCGCCGCCCGTGTCGAAGGTTTCAATTTCATAGGTTGCTGAACCGCGGAGTGAGGGTTGACCCGGCTGGAATTCAAGTTCAACTTCAACGTTGATCGTTTCAATGCCTCCGGAGGCATCCGTCCATGTCCATGTGACACGAACGGTATCACCGACGGCCGTTTCGATGGGGTCTCCGGACACTGGATTCCCGTTCACCTTCAGCATGATGGATTCTGCCATGGCCAGCGTCGAAAGGCCCCATGGTGAGTCAAGACGCACGGCGAGGTAAACATCTGAACCCTCGACTTCGGGTTCGACCATGAAAATGTCCATCAGGGGAATGGTCGCTTCGAGCGATGAGGCATCGTCCTCGCTGCCCCACAAAAATTCCAATTTCGCCTCTGCAGCGGGAACGCTGAACAGCACGGCTTGGACCGTCAGCTCAATCTCAATGTTGGACGAACCGCTCGTGGTGAATGCTTCGATATCAATGTCAAACGACAGCGAACCAGAGCCTTGAGCGAGGAAAGAGGATCCTGGCTCAGTTTCTGTGCTGAAACTCTTGGAGCCAACGCTCACGGTAGCCGTGGCATTGAGGCGAACGCCAGCAGCGTTCGAGACTTCGTAATTGATGGAAAATGTCCAGGTGGATGAGGGGACCTCGCCGGCCCACGTGTTTGGAAGAAGCCAACGACCAATGCTTTCTTGCGAAGAAATCGATGTTTCAACGCTTACCGATTGCGGCTCTTCGGCCAAATCAGCCTCAAACGGCGTCAGGCGCTTGTTGCTATCGCTTCCAATGAGGTAGAGCTCAACCGGTGCAGCATCGCAGCAGACCAGGATGTCCTCATTGGAGGCTGCCTGAGTCGAGCCAACCAGGGGCGCGACAAGGGTGACCATCAAAATCGTACACATCAAAAGAGCACGATGCATGGTTCTCATGGCAAGCCAAGAGCCAATGGCTCATAACTTCAACTCCTATGCGTGAGGGGTTTTGGCTCAAAGCGCCTTTTCCAACAGCGCTCCAAGTTCTTTCTCGAAGAGGGTGACAAGCGCTTCTCCGACCTCTCCCTGCAACTCGTCCGGGAGGAGCCTCAGGCCAAGGCGAGTCGCCGCTCTGGTGGCTTTGAGTTCAGCGTAGATGCTGCGAGCTTTTGAATGGAAATAATAGGCGACCGCTTCTTTGATCTCGGCTTTGAGTTCCGGGTCCGCATCGACTTTGGCACGAATGTGGCTCTTGAGTTCATCCTTGACGAGGTCGCGGAAGGCTTCAATCACCAGGTCTTCGGTTGACATCAGTTCTTGAATCTGATTTTGGATGCTCCCGGTCAACAATCGCTCAATCGCCATGAATTGCCTACGCACATCACAGGTTTGAATCCGTCGCTCAATCAGCGATTGACAACAGACCCGTACGGAGCCATCGGTCCAACAACGAAGAGGCGAATAAACGGCTTTCAGTCATCTCCTCAGGCCAAGCATTTCGGACGGCATGGACCTGACTGGCAAGGTCAACGTCGGCATCACCAACCAGCATCCTGTGCCACACCAATTCTTCGAGCCGTGGGGTTGAAAGGTCATCTTCGGTCAAGCACGGGAGCACGACTTCGCTCAAGGCCAAGCTCCGCTGGTCAACGTCCATGGTGGGCCAGACTTTGCGAAGCCGAGTAAGCTGCCGGTCGGAGAGACCGGGTACCATGCCAACCGCAGGTTGAGCGACCTCCGGCAACGGCACAAGCCGAAGACTGCCTTCCTCACCGAGATGCTCGACCATCACGGAATGAATCGGGTCCATGTTCGTGTCCAAGGCAGCACGCAACCACAAGCCGAGGGACATGTACGGACGCAGTTTACGAACACGGCGCCCACCAGGGGCCATGACAGCAGCAAGAGCACCTGCTTGGACAACGGCATCGAGTGACCCTCCGAAGCGTCGGTTCTTGGAGCCCAGTTCGACACTTGTTTGAAGCGGTACAACATGAACGTGTTTTTTGTCAGGGAGGTCATCGACTTCCCACGTTGCCTCCTCCACGTCCACGACGACGGTCAAACCTGTGGATTCAACGGTCCATGCGGGTGGGGCATCACGAGGTAGATGATGGCGTGGGGTAAAGAAACGCCTCCTGTACTTCACCCCAACATCGAGGCAGGCAGCCTCAAGCTGACCGATGGCCAAGACACCTTCCAGGCTTGCTGGCCCGGTGATGTGAACCATGTCGGCTTCCTTGATGGCCGCCGCA
>CAXHCG010000224.1:0-2630 GCA_964014905.1 uncultured Candidatus Poseidoniales archaeon
GACCATCATCGTGTTTACCGAAGTGAGCAGTGGTAACTGTCCGGAGTTTCGTTTTGAGTTCATGGACGACGAGGAAAAGACGCCTCTGCCCGTGGAAAAAAAGGATTGCAGCGAGTGGTATGCAGACGATGTTTGGCAGTACCGTATCGGGACGTTGGAACCCGGAAGATACACCTTCACTGCCAGCGATGACGTTTCCATTGTGGCGGTCAACGGAGACGTGGACGAGTACTTGGAGAACTATGCATTGGGCAACGGGCTTGAAGACATAGGAACCTGTTTCTGCTGTCTCAGTTTCGTCGTTCCGTTCATTCTTGGCCGCATGTCCTCGCGGACGATGGACGCCGCACATGAGATTCAATTCAACGATTCCTTCGTGATGCCCGCGCCGTTCCAAGAGGTATCCGAACCACCGGTGGAGGGACCAGTGGACCAAACCGATGAGAACGAACCTGCAGGTGAAGAAGAGGAGACCGATGAGAACGAACCTGCGGTTGAAGAAGAGGAAACACCCGAAGGTGCATTCTGGGGTGGACTGGGCGGCGAGTAAGTCACGACCGCTGGAAAGAACAACGCCCTGATCCATCGTTCAGCGGCCGGCCGAACGGTCTGAAATGGCTCATTCTTGAACCAGCCCGTCCGTGACGTCCACGGCCGGCGTCAATTCAAGCCGTTCTTTGGCGATGGCGCAGTATTCTGAAGACAAGTCCACGCCGAGGTAGCGACGGCCATGCATCTTGGCCGCCACGCACGTGGTCCCCGAACCGTTGAACGGATCCAAGATCACATCGCCGGTAAAGGAGTACATCTCAATGCAGCGCTTGGGGAGTTCAACCGGAAAAGGAGCAGGGTGCTTCACCCGCGAAGCGCGCTCGGTGGCAAAGGACCAGATGGATTTCGTGTGTTGGATAAAATCGTCTCGAGGGACGGTGTCCAAGCGACCTTCGGCCCGCTCCGCCTTGGTTCTGGGAAGTTTGTAATCGCCCTTTGAAAACACGAGCAGGTACTCATGCACATCGCGCAAGCATGGATTGGAAGCGGACTGAAACGAACCCCAAGCACACGAGGAGCCGGCACTGGCTGATTTGTCCCAAATGATTTCTCCACGCATCAGGAATCCGATTTCAGTCATGATGATGTTGATGTGCGAAGAGAGCGGGATGTAGGGCTTCCGACCTAGATTGGCGACGTTCACCACCATGCGACCTCCGGGGGTGAGCACACGGTAGCACTCGGCGAACACCTCGTGAAGCATCGTGAGGTATTCTTTCAGTGAGAGGTCTTCATCGTAGTCTTTGGAAGCGTTGTAGGGAGGGGACGTGACCACAAGATGCACGCAATTATCGGGAAGCGGAAGGGTTCGGGAATCTCCGCACAGCACCGTGTTGGCGTGTTCCTCTGGGAAGGCGTGGGCTGGCCCAACCGCTCGTGAACTGACCAAGCCCTCGTTGAGGCGACTGGTGTAGTACACGCTGGCATCGTGGCCCTCACGCCGAGACACACCGAACGAAGAAGTGGCGGTCGAGGCGCGCCGACGAGCACCCTCCAACGGAGCGCTGTCTTTGGGCGCTTCATCGACCATGACGGTGAAGGGCGTCGCGGGCCTTATCAGTTTTCGCGCTTGACCGGTGGGGAGGACGCGCGTCTTGCGACCTTCCGACCGTCCCCGGTTGCACCTTCGGCTTGAGGAGAGGGATGAAAAACCGGAGGCGCTTGGGTTCAACCAATGGCGAAAGTCCTGACGCTGGACGACGTGAACGTCGACGGCAAAACCGTCTTGTTGCGGGTGGACATCAACAGTCCGCTCGACCCGGCCACCAAGGCTTTTCTTGACGATACACGAATTCGAGCCATTCTTCCAACCCTCCAAAAATTGGTCAAAGCGAAGGTCATCATCCTCGCCCACCAATCCCGACCCGGGAAGGACGACTTTACCAGTACCCTCGGCCATGCCCGTGAACTTGGTCGCCTGCTTGGGCGTCAAGTGAAATGGGTTGATGACATCCACGGGCCCAAGGCGATGAAGGCGATAGAAGCGCTTGAATCGGGTCAACTTCTCATGCTCAACAACGTCCGCATGGACGAGCAAGAAACCACGGTAAAAGGCGACTTGAAAGCCATGGGTGAGACCCACCTTGTGCAGCGGCTGGCCAGCGTAGCCGACCTGTTTGTCAACGATGCATTTGCCTGTGCTCACCGCTCCACCCCGTCCATTGTCGGGTTCACAGGCCTGCTTCCTTGCGTGGCTGGGGAATTGATGGGCAATGAAATCCGTAAACTCGACCACGCCTTGGAAACCCCCGAGCGCCCGTGCTTGGCGGTGCTTGGCGGCGTGAAGGTGGACGACTCCATTCAGGTCGCAGACAACATGCTTCGCAACGGCATCGCTGATGCACTCTGGCCCACGGGGGGCGTGGCCAACCTTCTGTTGGATTTGGCAGGATACGACATTGGCGAACCAAACCGTGCCTTCCTCAAGAAAGAGTTGAGCAACAACTGGGCTTCCACCATCAAACTCGCCAAGACCCTCATCCAAGATCACGGAGATAAAATCCATCTCCCGGTGGATTTGGCTGCTAACATCGAAGGCAATCGCGTGGAAATTCCACTGAAGGATTTCCCCATCGAGG
>CAXHCG010000225.1:0-2573 GCA_964014905.1 uncultured Candidatus Poseidoniales archaeon
CCAGCAGCGCCAACACACGGCGGAGCCCTTGATGTTTTGTGTCTGGTGTTCTCTTGCCTTGGTCCTGGCCCGACCTTTTGGGTCGGGGGACTCAGGGACACCTGGGCTCTCGATGCACCGGGTCTCGGCCGCATCTGAGAACCTCGACGGATCGGCCATTCAAACGGCCAGGTCGTTTGAATGGCCAGGTCGTTTGAACGACGGAACGGATTTTTCGACGACGCGTTCCGGTCGTTCCTCTGCGTCCGTGGCCTTCTCCTACCTGACCATGAACGTGGCCAACCTTCTGAAGCGTCGCCCTCGGGCGGCACATGACCAAGTGCACCAAGCCCCGCACTGGTACCAGGTGAAACACACTGGGGTGCATGGGGGTACCTCTCCGCCATCTTCTTCTGCCGCTGACCTTCCTCCTGAGGAGTGGGTGGTCCCAGGGGGGGCCACTCCACGTCTGCCCCCCGATGACGACGAGCGTAGCTGGGGTGACCTGCAGGGGGGTGACTCGCGTCACCCTTCGGCACGAGTCACCCCCCCGGACCGGCTGTGGGATCCCACTATTCCAAACGGATCGGGCTGCGTGCCCGTTGTTCCGGGAATCGGTAACGGTGGGATCACGCACCGCGACGGGAGTATGGTGCAGCTTGTCGGAGGGGTGGGAGTGCACGCGCAGCCCTCCGGATGCGTTCTGGTTGGTGTGTCCTTCGGGGCTAGCGGTACTATTGGGGGCGGCCAGCATACCGCTTCCCAACAGACGTCAGCGTCCGGTCGACCGTCTTTGAGCCAGGCTGGCGCGGGCTACATCATCGGTGTGATCAAGTCTTTGAGCCAGGGTGGCGCGGGCTACAACATCGGCATTCTCAACCTCGACCGTCTCTACGGTGTTCTCGACATCGTAGTCGACGTGCTCTCCATCGCCGGGCTCGCACTTGCCCTCCGTGCACCCGGCGGTCGCAAGCGCATGCTCGTCATCGCATCCACCTTCCTCCCGGTGGTGCTGTGCACATGCCCGGGGTGCTTTGGCAACGCACCCAGCTGCACCTACGACACCAACGGCAAGTGCCCGACCATCGACATCCCCGTGGCGAACGCTGCCGCCGTGGCGGGGGTGGCCACCGCGGTCGCCGCGGGACTCACACTGACCAACGTGATCTCGGCCCGCTTCCTTCGGATCTTCTCGCGCGCGCACCTCCAGGCGGTCATGCAGCTCGTGCGCCGCCCCGCGCCGGGGTCCATCTTTGAGATCAAACCCGACACCAAGCTTACGGCCATCTTGGCGGCGGTGTCCAACGGCCTTATCACGTTGGACCAGGCCGCCGTCACCTATGCCGGCTTCATCGATGACGAGTCCGACGACAAAAAGCGCGCCGAGCTTGTCGAGCGGTACAAGCTCCTGACCGCCACCAAGGACATAAAGACCTTCTCCACCGCGAGTGCGACGGCGACCGACATGGGCGTCTTCTCGTGGCTCTGGGGCAAGATCACCAACTTCGTCGCCGAGCGCGGCATGCAGACCGTGGTGATGCAGCTCGAGTCCGCCTCCTCGACTGCGGCCGCGAACGTGCTCTCCACCTCGGTGAAGCGCTTCTCGGACCCGACTGACTTCTTCGAAGCCCTCAACCTCTTCGTCATGTTCTGCACCGCGCTCGGCCTCGCGACCGCGGTTGCGGTCACCGAGTTCCTCGAGTATACGGTGTTCGACACCATCCGCATGCGCGGCAAGACGTGGCAGGTCGCGCACGAGCTGTTCCTCGTGATGCTCCGCCGCATCGAGGACTCTGGCGGCAAGCTGAGCATGGTCAACTGCATCAACGACACCCACCTCAACACCGTGCTCGAGGAGGCCGAGGTCTCCGCCAAGCGGCACACCTTTCGTTCCTCCCCCGGGAAGGGAGAGGATGCCCGCTCTGGCGGAGGGGCTGGCTCGGATGAGACTGGCCCTAAGTACAATGGCAAGTTCACTGCGAACAGCAAGGAGGTCTGCTGGTTCTTCAACTCCGGCCAGCCCCACCGCGCGGACCACCTCCACCCCGACGGTACGTGCAAGCGCAATCACGTCTGCGACAAGTGGGTCTCGAACAAGGGGCCCGGCGGCGTCTGCAAGGGCACCGAGGGCACTAAGGGCCATTCTCGTGCTCAGTGCGATAACCCTCACCGCTGCGACACCAAGGTCGACAAGTGAGCTCTCGGGGGGCGTCGCGCGCCTCGCCGAGCTACGGGCGGTAGTCGAGGAGAGGGGCGCGACGGCTCTACCGGGGTGTGGGATCAAGTATGCGTCGTTCATGGAGTGCATGTGGCAAGCTGTGGGCCGGGGCTTTGTGCGGCACGAGGATGCGGTCTTCGCGCAGCAAGGGCTCCGCTACGGCTTTAAGGCTGGCATCGATGTGACGCGCATGCTTGGTCATAAGTGGTACAAGAACTACAAGTCCGCCTTGGAGGGGCGGGAGGCGGTGACGCGGGCGACTATGAAGCGAGTCCAGGCAGGGAAGACCATCCCGCTGGGCACGTGGACGAACACGCTCGCGTCCGGCCTCAAATCTCTCTACAAGGCGTCGGCCATCTTTCCGGTCGGCGCCGTA
>CAXHCG010000226.1:0-2538 GCA_964014905.1 uncultured Candidatus Poseidoniales archaeon
TCTGTACGATGGCACACATCGCCAATATCGTGTGCCTGTTCGGCTTTTGGAAGGCTGGAAAAATGCACGAGGAAGGCCGCTGGACCGATGAAGACCTTCCCGTTGAAATTACGTTCAAGGAGTGAACACCGTGAACAAAGAATCCATCTTTTGGCTCATTGTGACCCTCATCGCTCTTGCAGCCCTCGGATTCCTTCTTGGAGAAAGCGATGGTTCCCCTCCGTTTTCAACAGCAGATGAACGTCACGCTTTGGCCAATGAGTGCATCGGTAGCCACGATGGTGGCCTCGCAGAACACTACCACGCAACCGTCAGAATCTCCGTCCTCAATCAGGACATCGCTGTCCCAGATGACGTAGGTTTGAACGACAACGGATGTTCGATGCGACCTCTTCACACCCATGACGCATCCGGCAAAATCCATCTTGAATTCAAAGAAGCTGGCGTTGAAGCTCCCTTGGAAGCCTTCTTCGACATTTGGGGCAAGCACATGGATTCGACAGGTTTCGACGACCACCGGGTTGACAGTTCCCACGAATTCATGATGTTCGTCACCGAGGAGGACGGTGAGCGTACCCAAGTTACTTCCTATCAAAACCACATCGTCAAAGACGGTCAACTCATCGAGTTGATCTTCCGCGAAAGTGCCTGATCACGGCGTGAACGTATCGTTAAACATCGCCACGTTTGGCTCGACCTCAATCTCCTCCATACGGAGCACGGTGACTTCAATTTCATGGGCTTCTCGGTAGGTTGCTCGGAGTTCCTTCATCAGGTTCCTTTGAACCTCTTCCACATCCGTTCCACCAAAGACGGAAAGGTGGTGGGTGGTTTCACCGGCGACCATGGCGTAGTATTCCACAACCCACTCCTTCTGTTGAGTTTCCCCTTCCCAGGCGACGTCTTCCCATGTTTTTGTCATGGTATTACATTGACCTCACGGTTTATCAAATCTTCTCCTTCCCGTGAGGTTCGTTTCCGGATTCTATCATTTTATTTCCAGAAAGTACCTTGATGGCACAATAATTATAGGAAAAATTACTTTTTACGAACAATTGAAGCCAATGCGAGCCCAAGGCATCCACTGAACAGGAGTAACCCCAACATTCCTGATGCTGGTTGGGTTTCTGCCCGATCTCGGTAGGCCATCTCAACGGCCCCATACGACGTTGAACGACCGCCCGTATCGAGTTCTTCTTGTGTGGATTCGTGAACCAGCACCACGCTCCAAGAACGGAGGTCATCAAATTCTATGGCAAAAGAATCCTGACATGAATCGCCGGCTGAGGCCGATGCAAGGCCCAACTGAAGGGTGATGCTGTCGTTGTCCAACGAGCACTCAGCGACGCCAACCAGCACCCTATCGCGATGGTCATCGCCTGGATTGATGGACCCTTGAGGGATGGTTTTACCGTGTTCAACCACCATGAACGTCAATTGGGTGCCAGCGGTTTGAATCAGGTCGGCGTGAACGACCACGGCCCGGTAGCCAGTTTCGGTTTTTTCGACCATCATGTCAATCTTTGATACAACCTGCCGAGAGAGTTCCTCGTTCAGAATGTCTCGCTGAACTTCAGCCCACGCGTCGTACCCGCGCCTTGCAGGCCCTGCTTCAACAACGAAGGTTGGTGTGGAGGTTGATGCGCCTGCCTGCACTGAATCGATTCGGTCGATTCGGTGTTGACTTGCCGCTGGCTGGAACGCATCTTCGCCATCGGAAGGATGCAAAGCGATGAGCGCAATGCGGGAGCCGTGGCTGTCCGCGACCTGAATCAACTCCGGGTCAATTTCAGCACAGGTGGGGCACCATGTCGCTGTGATTTCCTCCACCAACAAGGACCTGCCTCCGCCTGAGGTGGATTGAGGCTCTTCAAAATCCACGGTTTGGTTCACAACAAGGCCTTGACCGCTAAACGAGCAGAGAATTCCAACAAGGACCACGGCGATGTAAGGCGTTGAATTGACCTTCATTTGCATTCCTCCCTTGCGTTGCCCGAGAAGGCTAACCGCCTTGATTCCTTGCTTTGGGGCGTTTTGAAGAAAAGGATTCATGAGGGCGAGGAAGGGAGGGTGGTTTTGAGGACACCCTCATGGCAGAGCACTGGGTTGAAAACCACAAGCGGGATTCTTGGCGCAAACAAGCCAAGGCCAGTGGGTACCGTGCACGCTCAGCTTTCAAACTCAAGCAGATTCAGGAAAGGTTCCAACTCGTTCGTGAAGGTGATGTTGTTCTCGATGTGGGCTGCCACCCCGGCGGCTGGGCACAGGTCGCCGTCGAATTGGTCGGAGAAAAGGGACGTGTGGTCGGTGTTGACCTCGTGGGTTGCGCACCCGTCGAAGGTGCCATTTTGCTGACAGGTGACATCACCGAACCGCTGACCCAGGAACGTATTCTTGACGAATTGAAGGGTGAACCTCTCAACGTAATCGTCTCTGACATTTCACCAGACATCACTGGAAAATGGGACATGGACCAGTCGGTGGCCATGACACCTGTCTCTTATACACATCTCCGAGCCCACGAGACCGCTGATAATC
>CAXHCG010000227.1:0-2511 GCA_964014905.1 uncultured Candidatus Poseidoniales archaeon
TTGGGAAAAGTCAATCGCATCCCTCAACAAAAAACTCAGTGAATTGCTTCAGAGTGATTCGTAAAGTGTCTTCCAGCGATGCTGAACTTCAACGACGCTGTAATGTGCAACGGAAGCCATCAACAACTTGGCCTCTGGGGGGTGGCGAAGGATACCGGAGACGACTTCAACCCAAGCTTCAACGTCATTGTAAGCTGCTGTTTGGACGGTGTCTGGAAGACCCACAACCCGATCGCTTGCGCACACTGGAAGCCCAGCGGACAACGCCTCCAAAGCAACCATCGGTTGGCCTTCAAAAGCGGATGGGATGAGAAGGATTGAGGCTGAGGCCACCAATCGTGATTTTTCCTTCTCCGAGACCCATCCCAAAGAATCAACCCAGTCGTGTTCAGAGTTTGAAGTCCCTGTCAATGTTAATCGAAGTTTTGGAAAGACCGTTCGTAAAGCTGCGACGAGATCAACGGCAAACGCATGTCCTTTCACGGGATCTGCCCGCCCCAAGAGGAGCAAATGATCTCCATTTCGTGCTGCATTGTCCTTCTGTTCGTGAGGTGGAAGAGGATTGTTCACCACCTCCAATGAGCCAATCAGAGGCGAGAGCCGCTCATTCCATGCATTGGACAAAACGACACCCTGAACACCTTTCTCCTCCAAGACCGATCGAACATGTTTCTGACGTTTTTGGCCACCGTCGATCAACCAGTCATCGAATTGTCCTGAATGAAGATGGACAATGCACGGTACGTCATGATGTTGAGCAATTCGAATGAGACGAAGCTTTCTCCGCCAGGACCAGTCTGCAGCGGCATGGAGGTGAATGACGTCAGGGCGATCCGAGTTATTGCTGCATACTTTGTTGATCTTCTTTCGTGCTATGCGGTAGGCCTTCCATTTCTTTCGAATGCCTCCTTCTGCATGCGATGAAAGCAAGCTTGCGATCCAGCCATGCGGCGGATGGTCTGCGAGGGTGTGCATCACCGTCGCCATGCCTCCGGGGCTGTGGCACGGGCCGACATGCAACACCTTGCGCATGCACAGCCCACCACCTTCGCCATCATGAAGTGGTTGGCAAAACCCCCTGCATCGGTTTGTTCGGTGGAGGAGAACCTAAGGGTAGGTTATCCCGCACGCTCTTCCATGGTCGTCGTGCCCGCCATCGTCGAAGGTGCAGCCTTTGGCGCTGCCGTGGCTCCTTTCCTGCTCCACCGATGGGACATGTACCGTTGGGACAGGGACCACCGAGAACAGCACGTTCCCAAAGGCAGCAAGCATTCGGAACGGTTGACGGTGCTGCTACCTGTTTGGAACGAAGGCCTCGTGATCGAAAAAAAATTGGCGAACCTTGCTGCACAACAACTCCCCCTTCACCTCCTCGTCGTTGATTCGGCCTCGACCGATGGCACCGTGAAGCTGGTTGATGCATGGACGGCGTCGCATCCAGAGGCGTTTGCGAGTGTAGAAACCATCCGTATGCCCGAGCGAAAGGGGAAAACGGCCGCCGTCATCCTAGCCCTCGGCCACCTCGGACAACACGCTGAGGGACTCGTGTGCATGACCGATGCTGACGCCATGCTCGAACGGGGATGTCTTCGCCGCATGATGCAGTGGTTTGCTGACCCGATGGTGGGCGCCGTTGGTGCCGTTCCCAACCGGGTTGGCGGACGGCACGATGAGAAACTTCACCGCACGGCATGGGAGGCCATGCGGTTGGCTGAGTCGATGGTCGACAGCACACCGTTCCTCGAAGGTTCGTGCATGATGTGGCGCCCCTCGTGCCTGGCCATTGACGACCTCAATCCGAAGGCCAACGCCGATGACGCGCAAATTGCCACCTCGATACGGTGCCGTGGTTGGCGGACACTGACCGATCCTTCAGCGCAATTTGTTGATGTTGCACCCTCAACAGCTGGTGGACAGCGTCGTCAGAAAATCCGACGTGGTCAAGGACTCCAGCGTTTGCTCGTTCGACAACGAAAGCAAGCGACAGCCAAGAGCCAAGGCGTGTTTGGACGAATCTTTCGTCGCCAGTTTCACTTTCACATCGTTGCCCCCCTCGCGTTAACGGTTGCCTCGGCGACCGCCGTGCTCCGATGGGGATTCATCGCCCTTTACGGATGGCCTGCCACCTTCACACTTGCAAACAGTTTGCACCTCGGTTTCAGCCTCCTCGAAGCCGCATGTGTGGTCCTTTGGTGGCGCAGTCGGCAAGGAAAGTCAAGCGGGCCACTCTCGTTGGTGGGTCAGTGGTTGAGCAGCATGGAATGGCTGGGTCGATCCCTTATCACAACTGCAAGAGGGAAGTCGTTGCACCAGTGGGAGCAGCACAGCGATGAACGCGAGCGCATGATGAGCGTTGAAGTTTGAGAAAAAGGCCCCTCTGGCGGCCTTGGCCGCCAGAGGCGCGTTGTACAGGTCAGAGACCTGGAATGGTGCAATTACTCAGTGATTGAGATCACTCAGCAACGACGCCGTTGGTGGTGTCGATGACCTTACCTTCACGGGTGTCCGTGA
>CAXHCG010000228.1:0-2505 GCA_964014905.1 uncultured Candidatus Poseidoniales archaeon
AGCAAGCGTTTGTGCTGACCAATCCGCCCTACCTTGCAAAGAACTCTGCAAAACGCATGAATTCGCCCATGGTCGAGTACTTCGGGGCCGGCTTTCTTCCGACCCTCGACGACTCTAACCTGAACGTATTGGACGATTTGTTTAAGCTGGCCATCGAACAAACATTGGCTAAATACGACGACTCCATTTGGATTGTCCCAGAGTCCGGCATCCAAGACCTCGACGATTTGCCACACTGGAAGGCCCGACTTCATTCCATAACCATCCTCGAAGACAACCCTTTTGACGATACCGAACATCCGGTTTGCGTGATGATTTTTTCCGCGTCAAACCCCCTCAATGAAGTGTGGAAAAACGATGTTTTTCTCGGCCTGTATGAAGAGTTACGGAACCATCACCACGAAACGGTCAACGGGCCAACACAACTGACGCCAATGAAATTCAATGCGCCTGAAGGGACCCTCGGTTATCGCGCCGTTGACGGCACCAGAGAAGATGCCTCGATGCGGATAAAATTCTGTCGTGGTGAAGAATTGGGCTACGACCGAAGCAACATCAAAGTGAGCAGTCGGCACCTCACGTACATCCAAATCGAATTAGAAGGGCCTCTTCTTGACGATGTGATCGTTGAATCCAATCGTCTAATCGACAACTACAGAGAAGCAACACACGATGTGTTTCTGACCGCCTTTATGGGAAACACAAAGACGGGGGTGCGCCGGCGGCGTTTGAATTACAAACTCGCACGGCGAATTTTCAACCAAGCTCTTCTAAAACAGATAGGACCTTCCTGAAATATAGGAAAAATGGATAAAAATCCAATCCAATACTCTTAAATCTCTTCGTTTAGCAGGTTTGAACAATGTCTACGTTGCGACGAACCTCACCAGCCCTTTTGTTGACCGCCCTCCTCATTACTGCATTGGCGCCACTTACGAGTGTTCAGGCCCAAGTTGAGTCTAACCCTGAATACTACTATGGTGTGGAATACGACTGGACAAGCCTCGACAGTGATCTGCAAAACGTCACTGGATTGGACATCCAAGAATTGTTCTCAGAAATCATGGAAGACGCCGACGGCGCAGGTTTCAACCTCGACCTTGGTCAGTTGACCACGGGTTCTTCAAACGTCTACGTTCACCAAACCGAAGACATCTCGGTTCAGACCATCCAAGACCTGGACGGCAACGACGTGCAAGTTTGGAGCCGCACCAGCGATGTGGTGCTCCGCCACGGTCTTCTTTCCAACGCTGTCATCATGACGGACTGGACAGAAAGCACCTTTGGCAGCGACCCAACGGGCTTTGACATTGATGTCATTGTCGAAGCAGAAAACGTTCTGACGGTTGACATGATTTACAAAGAATACCTCGATAGCGATTACAACCTCATTGGCGCAGACATGGATTTCGATATGATGATCTCCAACGACATGAATCTCGGAATTGACATTATGGTCGAGGGCGGTGGCGAGCAGTTGAACGTTGATTTCGACACCGGCATGGATGTCAGCTATTCCATCGGCTCTCTGGCAGAGTGGCGCCTTGGCTCCCCCAGCCCTATCTACGTTCAAGCAGCTGCCAACGACAACACGGACTGGGATTGCGTTGACGACCCATCCGATGTCGGCGTATATGGAGAAGGCGGCGAAGTAGAAGTCGAAGATTTGTGCGGAATGCTTGATGGCACCTACATCGGTTCAGCCGATTACAACGTCTACCTCACTGGCTTGCCTATGGAAGAGTTTGGATTTGATGAAGGTCAATTTGACATCAGCATCAACGATGAACTCACCAACGAAGGCGACTATGAAGGCGAGGCCAACATGGAAGATGTTAGCTTCAACATGCGCTCGGGCGAAACCTTGGAAGTTGACCTCGGCGACGGCACGGTCATCGATGCCACGCCCTGCGACACATGCCCACCTGGAAACCCAGTGATGTTCATCATGATGGGCAACGTCATCACCCACGCCAGCGAATCCTTTGGCGAGGCGGTTGCAGAAGACTTTGAAGCCGAACTCGAAGACTCCTTCGCAGACATTTTCGAGAACATCTTCGGCGTAGACAGTGGCGATAATGACTACTCCGACGACGAAGACGGGTTCATGTGCGACGACGGCGAAGAAATCCCCCATCATTGGGTCAATGACGGCGAAGAGGACTGCATGGACGGTTCGGACGAAACGGACTTGTATGTTGATGGCTACATGAGCCAAGACTGGGAATCTGGCGACCGCTACTACGCGGTTAATGGAGAAATGAACACCGATATCCTAGGATTCGAAACTTCACCCACCATTATGTGCGAGTACGATGGCATGTATCAAGAAATGACCATTGACAATGTGAACGATGGTTGGGACGACTGCGATGACGGCTCCGATGAGTTTGACAACGCTCAGACGACGACCTATACGTGCCATGACGGCATGGATATCTCCTTTGAACTCGTCAACGACGGAAGCAGCGATTGCGCTGATGGGTCGGATGAACCAGCCGACAA
>CAXHCG010000229.1:0-2496 GCA_964014905.1 uncultured Candidatus Poseidoniales archaeon
CGTGGAGAGAGGTACAAATTCCCGGCAAGCAGCAGCGTTATAACGGTAAAGAGACCGACGATCAGCGGAGCACTTCGCTCAAAGGCCGGGGCCGCCTTTGCAAGGCGTTCCTCAAGGTCGGCCTTTTCCATGGCCGAGCCTTGGCCATGGAGCATAAAAACAAACAGGTGCAGATGTTGGAAATCCATCGTCTCTTCAAGCCGGTGAAAGGGCCCCGGCCAAGGAGAAGGTTCAAAACGAGAGGGCAGGTCGCAAGGTCGGTTATCATGGCTATTACCGTCCTTTTGAAAGAGAAAAACGAACTGCGTCTTCGCATCGTTGGCGAAAGCCACACCGCCCTTCAAGTGCTTCGAGAGCGTTTGAACAATCACAAAAGCGTGGATTACGCCAACTATTTCCCCGGCCATCCTGAACTTGATGACCCAGAGTTTTACATCAGAACAACCTCAAAATCAGGCGTTGAGAAGGTCTTGAACGACATCATCGGTGGCGTCGCTTCCGAGTTTGAAAACGCCAGCCTCTGAAACGCAGGTCGTCTCCATGTCAGACCCCATAGCCCAAGCCATCGGCTTGCAGGGGTACGCCACCGAACACCAAGGCATTGGCGGAATCATCAAATCGAGAACAACCGACTTTCGTGTGGAAGAGATTGCCACGCCGATTCATCTGGACAACAGAGGGCGATTTACCGTCGCTAAAATCACACTTACCAACTGGGAAACCAATCGGTTTTGCAACCAACTCTCCTCCAAACTCCGCATTCCACGAAATCGTGTGTTCTTCGCTGGAACCAAAGACAAGCGAGCCGTCACCTCACAACTTTTTGTCATTGACGCCCCCATGAACAAGGTCGCTGATGTCGAGCTCCCTGATGTTGAAATTGAAGTGCTCGGCCGAACCCACCAGAAAATCGGATTCGGAAACCATCGGGGCAACCGATTCACCATCGTGGTCAGAGGTTGCTGTCATCCTGATGGGACGCCGATGACCAAGGATGAGGCCTTGGCAGAAGTTGAGCGAATTCAACAAGGCATGGAAGCCAAGCTCGGTGGCGATCGCTTCCCAAATTGGATCGGTCCGCAACGCTTTGGTTCAGGCCGTCCTGTAACCCCTCGAGTTGGTCGCCATGTGGTCAACGAGGACTGGGAACAAGCCGTCATGACCTACCTCTCCATGGAGGGTACAAATGAAGAAGATGAAGCGAGGGACATTCGCCAACAAATCCGTGAGCAGGGAATTGACGAATCGCTGCTGGAAAAATTGCCCCGTTGGATGGGCTTTGAGCGGAGGATGATCGAACATCTTCTTTCGAAGCCAGACGATTATGTCGGTGCTTTCCGAAAATTACCAACCAACCTCCAACTGATGACCGTCCATGCTTTGCAGTCAATCGTGTTCAACAAATCACTCCAACGCCGAATAGAGGAGGGGCTCCCCCTGGCTCAACCGGTCGCCGGCGATATTGTCGGCAGGGTTGATGAAAAAAACCAGCTTGATGTGAAATCATGCGTCGTTGTTCAGGAACGAACGCTCAACCGCATAGGACGCAATTGCGACCTCGGACGCCTGACCACCACCGGCCCGCTTCCGGGGAGTGAAACATCAACGTGTGAAGGAGAACCGGGCGCACTGGAACAGGCAACCATTGACGACGAGGGATTGAGCGGTGTCTCATGGAACGTCGAAGCCATTCCTCGATTGTCCTCAAAGGGCACCCGCCGAGGTTTGGTCGCCGAATTCAAAGAATTTTCAGTGGACACCGTCCCTATTGCGGAGAGCAGCACGCTTGGCAAACGGTGGTCGGAAGGTCCAGGTGAGGGTGACCGATGGCATCCAGAAGGCGCTTGTGTCCGATTCCGCTTCACCCTCGGCTCGGGAAGCTATGCCACCGTGCTTCTTCGAGAATACATGAAAGGCCCACTTTCGAACATGGGATAAGTGCACACCTGTCCACGGGTAGCGACGGCGATGGCCCAAAAAGAAACCTTCTGTGCACAAAATCTGTTCCCCAGGGTGTGTGTACGAAGTGGCACCTTTTTTCTCTCTAAGGTGACCTCAATCGAGGTTAAAGTCGGTGATAACTTTATTTCCATTATGAATGGGAATTCAGACATGGGTGATGATGAGGGTGAACGTGAACGCCCGAAAAAAGCTAACAGAAGAGGACTGAACTATGTTGGGTTGTTTTTGTTGGTTTCTTCATCGAGTGTGATCTTCACGCCCTTGTTGGAAAATTTTCCAAGTTTGGCACCAAACGGTTGGGAAATTCTGATTTGGCTCGCTTGGGGGTATGCCATCTTCGCCTATTCCATCATTCTCTTGATCGTCAACAACGTGTTTCGATTTCTCGAAAAACAGTGGGCAGAGAGCTCTACATCAAAACAAACTCGTAAGTGGCTCAGAAATCTCAAAACCCTCGGAACGAGTTTCCTTCTTTGGTTCGTTCTGTTGATCATTTTATGGAATTATCCGGTTTAGATTCAGAGTTATGGAATC
>CAXHCG010000230.1:0-2495 GCA_964014905.1 uncultured Candidatus Poseidoniales archaeon
AGTTCGTTTCGAAGGAACCCACCGGCGCGTCGCCGGCGCCCGGCGCGGCCGCGGGCGGTGGCGGGGTTTGAGGGGGGGGAGCAAGAACCTCCGGTTCGGGGGTGGATGGTTGAACAGGGGCAGCGGAAACGGATGGTTTTCCTTCCCATGGCGCCGTTGCGGGCCAGGGTTCACCCTGGACGCCGCCGTGAAGGTTGTCGTCCCCGTTCACGTAAGCGACGAGTTTGTTTTGCAGCACGCGCATGACGACGTCGTCTGTACCGGCGAGATCGCGTGCCCACGCAAGCAACTTAGCTCCGTCGATTCGGTCACCTTCCACGGGCCAACTTCGCATTAATGAGAGGGCGATTTGCGAACCAAAACCTGCCGCAAAGCGCAAGCCAAACTCCAATTCGGGATAGTCTCCACCCGTTGATAAATTCAAATCTCCGAGTTCAGGATCGTTTTCTTTGTGGTTGGCGATGGGTGGAATTCGACCCGTTTTTAACCCGTAGAACATGCTGGCGTCTTCAATGCCAACCGCCATTGGATGGCCGGTGAAACCTTTCGTGTTGGCGATGACGAGTTTGTTGGTCGAATCACCAAACGTGTCTCGAAGAGCCTTCACTTCGGATTGGGCAGAACCTCCGCGTGCCGGCGTGTAGGTTTCATGGGAAAAGAACACGGTGTTTGGTGCCATAGCGTGGCGGTCAAGGCCCCAACGCTTCTCCATGTCCATCATGAATCCGTTCACCACTTGACCCACGTGTTCCACGTCCAACCGGGTTCCGTGATAGGCCGAGTTGGCGGTGGTGCTTCCCAGGAATTCAGCGATCGGCTGAACCCCGCGCTGTTGGGCTTTGGAATTTCGCTCAACCACGAAGGCGGCAGCACCCATCCCGAGAATCAAACCGTTTCGGCGTCGGTCAAACGGTAGGGCCGTTTCTTCAACCACGTTGTTGGTCGCTGCTGCACCCGAAGCTGCAAATCCACCGGCAATCCACTCCCACATGTCATCGCCTGTTACGTCGTCGCCGCTGATGATGACCACGCGGTCAACGCGACCGGCATCAAGCCAATCTTCGGCTACGCCAAACGCAGCCGTAGCGGATGCACAAGCGAGGTTTATCGTGGTGTTCGGTCCACGGATACCGGTGTACTGAGCGAATTGTGAATGGCCCATGTTGAGGGTTTGGAACAAGTAGCGTCGATCAAAACGACCCTCTCCGTCATCACCGTCGCTCTTGGCATGCTTCAGGCCCATCTGTAAACCGGGGAAACACGATGAGAAGACAATCCCTGTGCGTTCCCGTTGGATTTGTGGAACCTGCCAATTTCGAATCAGGCGTAAGCCACCCTTCCCAATCTGTTCAACGGGCGTGAGTGGAATGCCGGCATCGCGCAGCGCCAGCAAGCCAGCGGCTACGGCCAATTGCGTGCTGATGTCCCAAGCGAGAATGGCCTTCGGGTCAATGCCAAATTCTTCTGCGAGGTCAAACGCCCCCTTGAGCCCGGCCAGTTGTGGAATGTCACCAAACACCTTGGCTTGGTCCATGTTCACCGAACCGTCCCGTCCTTTGATGAGGCGGACGATGTTTTTGTCCAGAAGGCGCTGCTTGTACTCGTCCGAGACCTCGCTGATGCACGTCTCGCCTCGTACAAGTTTCTCAAAGGCATCCTCTGAAAACACCCGATCCATGCCGGGCAAACCGAGGGAAATTCCAGTGACCACGTACGGGTCCACGTCCCGTTGAGAGGTTGGTTGGAGCGCTCCGACAGTGTGAACCGGCGCTGACTTGAGGGAAACAGGACTGGAAACGGTGGCCATTGGTGCCCACGAGGGAGGTGGCGCACGAACCCAACGGTTCAGGTCGCCAGCCGTGATGGCCGCTGGACCGTCAAACGCAGGGTCGATTTCGGCTTCTGAGGCAATGGTGGATACCACGCTTTGAACCTGTTGGGCCGTGAGCCCGAGGCCCGCCATCAACCCGACGTTTCCGTGACAGAACGAAGCGGGATAGCCACTGTACCGAGCGATGCGGTCGCCCACATAAGCACGCACGGCGTTGTCACGCGCAACGTCAGAGTCCAACTGACCGGATTGAACCATGGTGGTTGGCGTTGGGGAGGAGGCACCGCTTCCAGGAAGAGGGCGAGCTCGTGTTCGAAGCGATTCCAGTGCTGCGGTGGTGGTCGAAGAAGCGAGGGGTTGCGCCGTTCTCGCTTCAACAGGACCGGCTTTGAAGCCCGCCTGAAGAGCATCTGAATCAAGCGCAGGCCAAACCGGAGGGCGGCCCGCAAGAGCAAGGGCGCCAATGGCGGTCATGAAACTTGCAATGCCACCCTGTTTGGGGTGGTTCGTCATGATGGGAACGTGAGGCTTGCCCTCGAGGATTTGCGTGGCGAACATCGTCAAGGCTCGCTTTGGCCCAACCTCCAAAAAGAGGCGTCCGCCGTTTGCGTACATCGTTTCGATCTGTTTGGTCCATTCAACGGAGGAGGCCAGCTGCGGAGCG